>NZ_DJJJ01000058.1:110875-142233 GCF_002434085.1 Acinetobacter sp. UBA6571
CACAACAATCGCATCATCTACAAGCAGACCGATTGCCAGTACCATGGCGAACATGGTGAGGGTATTAATCGAGAAACCAAAAACATTAATTACAGCAAAAGTACCTAGAACAACAACCGGAACAGCAAGTGTTGGAATAATGGTGGCGCGCCAGTTCTGCAAGAACAGGAACATCACGATAAAGACCAGAATGACTGCTTCAACCAGTGTATGAACCACACTTTCAATTGAAAGTTTGATAAACGGAGTAGTATCAAATGCCAGCACGTCTACCATCCCTTGAGGATAGCTGGTACGTAACTCTTTTAAGCGTGCCTCGACTGCTTCAGCAGTGTCGAGTGCGTTGGCGCCTGTCGCAAGTTTGATGGCTACACCGGCCGCTGGTTTATTATTATATTTTGAAATAAAACCGTAATCTGCGCTGCCCAGTTCCACCTTGGCGACATCACCAATACGGACTTGTGCACCACTTGCAGTATTTTTCAAAAATACATTGCTAAATTCTTCAGGAGTCTGCAACAGGCTTTGTGCAGTAACTGTAGCATTTAGCACCTGATCTTTAGTCAGTGGCGCACCGCCTAACTGACCCACTGCCACCTGAGCATTCTGGCTACGGATGGCGTTAGCTACATCACTTGGAGTCAGCTGAAAACTGCTTAGTTTGGCAGGATCGAGCCAGATACGCATGGCATAAGAGCCACCAAATACCTGTACCTCACCCACACCTGCAACACGTGATAAAGGTTCAGAAATATTTGAGTTAACGTAGTCTTTAATATCAGCATCTGACAGAGAATCATCAGGTGAATAAAATGCAATGACCTGCAAGAAGCTGGCACCAGATTTGGTTACCCGCACGCCTTGGCGCTGTACATCTTCAGGAAGCAGAGCCGTTGCAGACTGCAGTTTGTTTTGAACCTGAACCTGTGCAATGTCCGGATCAATACCTTGTTCAAAATTCAGCTGGATAGATGCTTGACCATTCCCGGCACTATTTGAAGAAATGTAGCGTAACCCGTCCAGACCGTTCATCTGCTGTTCAATAATCTGGGTCACTGTATTTTCAACAGTTTCAGCAGAAGCGCCCGGGTAAGTTGCCGCAATCGTCACGGTCGGTGGAGCAATCGTCGGATACTGTGCAATTGGCATTTTGGTGAGAGTAAGTACCCCCGCCAGCATGATCACCAGTGCAATCACCCATGCAAATATGGGGCGATGAATAAAAAATTGAGCCATTCAGTCTACCCCTTATGTATTTGAAGTAGCATTTTGTTCAGCTTGTGGTTTGGCCTGTTGAGCTGGTTTTGCGTTATTGCTTCCCTGGGCCGCTGCCTGAGGCTGTAGAGGTTTAGGGTTCACTTTTTGGCCTTCTTTAACTTTGGCAATGCCTTCTACAATGACACGTTCACCTGCTTGAATACCGCTAGTCACAATCCAGTCTTTACCTTGCACACCGGCAGTTTGTACCGGACGGCTTTCTGCAAGACCTTTAGCATTTACGATCATGGCAACCGCCTGTCCTGTCGGAAGACGGGTAATTGCAGCCTGTGGAATCAGCATTGCATTTGGAATCACTGCCTGTACGATTTTTGCAGTCGCATACATACCCGGTAACAGCAGGTGATTCGGGTTGGAGAATACTGCACGTAGAGTCACTGTACCGGTTTCTGGATCAACACTGGCGCCAGAAAATGCAAGATTCCCTTCAATCGGATACTCGCTTCCGTCTTCAAGGCGCAGTTTAACTTTAGTGTTGTTACTGCTGCTCAGGTTACCCTGGTTCAGCTGTTGACGCAGACGCAGCAGTTCAGCACTTGACTGGTTAATATCGACATAAATGGGATCAAGCTGCTGAATGGTAACTAAAGGTTCAGTCTGGCTGGCCGTCACCAGTGCACCTGCTGTAACTGAAGAACGGCTAGATTGACCTGAAATTGGAGCCCGTACAGTAGAGTAGCCCAGATTAATCTCTGCATTACGTAGTTCTGCCTGAGAGGCGTTAACATCAGCTTGTGCCAGTTTTACCTGAGCTACAATATCATCATATTCCTGTCTTGAAATCGCATTGGTGCCTACCAGCTGACGATAACGGCCTTCTTTTACACGCAGAACATTCAGGTTTGCCTGCTGGCGGTTCAATGTAGCACGAGCACTTGCTACATTTTCGCGGTTGGTACGCGAGTCAATTTCATATAAAGCTTGCCCCTGACGGACATAGCTTCCTTCAGTAAACAGACGTTTCTGGATTACACCGCTTGCCTGTGGCCGTACTTCAGAAATCTGATAGGGTGAGGTACGTCCAGAGAGTTCAACAGACTGTTCTACACTTCGTGGCTGAGCAACCAGGACACCTACTTCAGGTGGTGGCATTTGTTGAGCAGCCGCGCCTGTTTGTGCATCCTTTGGATCTTTGCTACAACCCACAAGTGCGATACTTGTTGCTAAAGCACAAGCGGTAAGGGCCGGTGCCCAAAGCTTTGCCGATGTCATTGTTCCACCTCATTTAGATTTTTATCTAAAAATAAATTATTTTTGCCTGACTGATTATGACGAAACCATAGCCAAAGCAGAGAGATCCAAATAAAACCAATACTCCAACCCGTTAAAACATCGGTTGGGTAATGAACCCCGAGATAAACCCGTGAAATTCCCATAATGATCCACCAGCTATTCGCAGCAAGGAAAATCCAAACATAATAACGATGCTTGCGAAGTAGGAAGAGCAACAGACAAGCAAAGCTTGCAGCATATGCACTATGGGCACTTGGAAATGAGGCGCCGTAGCTCTGAACCAGGTGATATATTTCTAAGGGTCGGGGCCTTGCAATCCACCATTTCAATAACCAGACCAGCGTGCCGCTGCCGATCATTCCGAAACTAATAAAAATAACGGTTTTATATTTTTTATACCATGCCAGTCTTGAGCACCAAAGCAGTACAACAAATCCTATGACAACTGAACCACCTATTTTAGATAAGAACATTGCAAGAATATTAAGGGATTCTGTTCGGTGCTGGCTGAACCACTTTACTTGTGCCACGTCCCATCCCTGAAGCGCAGGGATGTAAGATACCTGTCCGCTAAGGACAAGCATAAGGCAAGCAATAAGCAAGAACAGGTAGGGCATGCAGCAACCTTGTATTCTAACTGATCAGTTAGGAGCCATAAATTGAAGCAAAGTGTACTGACTGGTACACTCTTTTTCAAGTCTCTAGAATTATCTTATTTTTAACTGAGCAGTTAGAAGCAATATCACATAAACGCAACAAAATTAAGTTATTTTTCTGTTTTAGACAGCGAGTTATCTACAGAATTTGCTGCTTCCTCAATTTTAGGGGGCCAGAAAAAATCACTAGGACGGGTCATAAAATGTGTCAAAACTAACTTTGCCAAAGGTTTCCATTGTTCAAAACGAACCCGTCGTGCGCGTAGAGCTACAATAATGGTGAGACTAAAACTGACAAACAAGTTAGTTAAGCCAATAAGCAGGACGCCCAGAAAAGAAACAATGATGAGGCCAAGATCTGGCCCGCCATTAATATTCATCAGACCCTGAATAAAATTGGCCGATGCAAAGGCAATATGCCGGATATCTAGGGGTAATCCTAAAATAAAACCCAGTGTTCCCATACTGCCCAGCATAATCCCAAATAGAAAGTTACCGGCAAGTGCTCCCAGATTACGTTCAATATAGGCAGAAAAACGGTCTAGGCGGTCTTGTCCCATCAGGTTTTTTAATTGGGGATGCGCTTTCAGGCGTGGTCCTACTTTACGGTAAACTGCCATATTGTCGAAATAGCCGGCAATCAGTCCCGATAGGAACAGGCAAACACCGGCAATTGCTGCATGGGGCAGAGCAAGGGAAGTAAAGGGGTTCAAGTCATGCAAAAGCTTGGTAGCTTTCATATGGGTCATTAGAGGTTCTTGCATCCCGGCTTCCCATAGCAGGGTAATCAGCGCTGCGGTTGGTATGGCTATCGAGATATTACCCAAGATTGCAATAAACTGAGTCCGGATAATATTAATAATCAGGGCTGCCAGTTCTGCAATTTGTGCGGTGCGAGAGCCTTTCTTATGCTGTACCGTGGCAGCGAGCGCTGCTGCGGTCATAGCTGGCTGTTTGGTCGCTACTGTAAAATGCAAGACATGAATCAGTACGAAGCCTAAAGAGTAATTCATGCTGAACATAAAGGCCTGCATGAGCGGAGCCATGGCCAGACGCGCCATCAGGATTTTAAGGGTTGCCATTGTGGCAATAATTACCCCTGCACCTGCTGCGGCCTTATACATTGAAAAAAAGCCCTTTTTATCGGTACTTACATAATGTTCACCGGTCCGGCTGGCATTCTCAGTTACCTGTAAGGCAATCAGCTCACTGGTAGTGGTCAATAAAGCCCGTACACTTTTTTCACTATAATGTGCCTTGACCAGCTCACTCAGCAGCTGGCTGAGTGCATCATAAGTATAAATATCTTCTACAGTGACGATATGCAGCAGCAATTCAATTCGGTCCAGACATTGCTCAAGCAGTGAAAGCAGATAGGCGAGGCTTAAACTTACCCCAATACGCTTGGTAGACCGGCGAATCTTGAGCACAACATCCCGGCACTGTTCAAACATCACAAATGCCTGTGATGCATCTGGTGGCTCCATCACGGCAAACTGGTCCAGATTTTGAAGCAGCTTTTTATAGCGGACAATAAATTCTACGACTTCCCGATTCTGGACCAGAAAGGGGGATTCGTATTCGGTCAGTTCAGGATAGGCATTAATAAACTCCGGATAGAGTCCAATACCACTAATCCGGTAAGATAAAACGGTAATCGCGCGGATCATTTCATCACGGACTGACTGCTTCTCTGCCATATTGCCATTACTGCGGCTAATCAAGCTAAAGAACAGCTGCCAGTCCTGGCTATCAATATTTTCTAGCCAGTATTTGTCGGTACGCTGATGAAAGACACGGTGCAGCAGATCGGTCAGCTGGGTTTCATCATTGATCAGCGGCAAAAAGTGTGCACCTAAACGCTGGGTAAACTGATTCCAGAAACCATCTAACGATAAAATGCCGCTGTCAGCATAAAGTGCGGTTTGCCGGTAATGATTAATAATACGTAGAACAAAAGTTTGAAATGTACAGGCAGCGACCGGTGTAATTAAAAGCGACTGAATAAATGCCCGAAATTTTCTTTCAATTTCTTCGGTATTTTTGGTATCAGCGGGTCGTAGACGGTTAACCAGCTCAATAAGAATATTTTCATCTAATACAGCTTGAGGTTGCTCAAGCTGCTGGTGCATTCTGAGAAAAAGATCTTGAAAGTTTAAATGCATAAAATTTTTAATAATATTATTGGATTCGGTCTAAAGCTAAGCGGGTCAAGTTAACCAGCGCCTGCCGGTAAGTACTCTCAGGTAATATTTCTAGTGCCTGTAATGCTCGCTCGGTTTCTTCAGTAGCACGCTTGTGGCAATAATCCAGCGCTCCCGAATTTTGTACAATCGCAATAACTTGTTCAAGCTGTGAAGTACCGCCAGTGGCAATGCTGCGACGGATCAGGTCGCGCTGTTCACCTTGAGTATTTTGCATTGCTGCAATCAATGGCAGGGTAGGTTTGCCTTCCATCAAGTCATCGCCAATGTTTTTGCCGAGCGTATCAGCATCTGAAGTGTAATCCAGAATATCATCAATAATCTGAAAAGCATTGCCAAAGTGTCCGGCAAAACGACGTAAAGGTTCACGGTATTCAGGTTTGCCTGCCAGTATTGCAGCGCCTTCGGTCGCCAGTTCGAACAACCGTGAGGTTTTACCGTGAATAATCTGTAAATAAACAGCTTCTGTCGTATCTGGCTGATGCTGTGCCTGCAACTGCAATACTTCACCCTCAGCAATCTCGCAAGTTCCTGTAGAGAAGTCCTTTAACAAGATCATATTGTCCAGATCAACCAGCAGATCAAATGCCCGGGCAATCAGAAAATCCCCCACCAGTACCGCAGTCTGGTTATTCCATGTCGCATTTGCTGTTGGTCTGCCACGGCGTAAGCCAGACTCATCTACCACATCATCGTGTACCAGAGTTGCCGTATGCAGCATTTCAATAATGGCCGCCAGCTTCTGTGCATGCTTTAAATTGGTTTCACCACAGGCATAAGCGGCCAGTAAGCACATAATCGGACGCATGCGCTTTCCACCTGCTTCAACGACATGCTTGCTGACTGACATGACCAGTGCGACCTTGGAGCTGATTCCTTCATTAATAAACTGGTCCATCGCTGCAAAATCTTGAGCAACAGGAGCGAGAATATCTTGCTTGAAATCGATGGCCATATGAAGAAGAACCTCTTGCGAAAGTAATCGGATGCACAGTTAAACAGTGAGACGTCTAAACACCGTGACCAGCCTTTAGATAGCTGATACTTAAAAAATTAAAGCTATTGTATCCTAAAGCAGCCAGGAAGGTAGCCAAAATTCTAGGGCTTAAACCAGACGGGAGCCTTTAGTTTAAGGTCCGCTGCCTTTGAGTATATTCTTCTAAAGAACTGCTGCCATGATGCTGTTGCGCCAGACAAGATACAGCGTGGCCTTAAAAATGCAAAGAAAAATCACTGAAAATACCGCTAAGGGAAAAAGAATAGTGTGTATACAAATGTCGTCTGAATATTTTGGGTAAATTACTTGTTGTTTGATCGGTTTTCACTTAAAATCTTTGGCCTTGTATAACCCCAGTGGCGCTCGTCTTAAGATCGGTATATCCCTTTGCCGGCACGACGACACGGGCATGATTGGAGTACATTATGTACGCAGTAATCCAAAGCGGTGGTAAACAGCACCGTGTAGTTGAGGGTGAAACCCTTAAAGTTGAATTGTTGAAAGCTGAAACTGGCTCAACTATTACGTTTGATGACGTACTAATGGTTGTGAACGGCGAAAGCATTCAAATCGGTGCTCCAGTAGTCGCTGGCGCTAAAGTAACTGCAGAAGTAGTTGGCCATGGTCGTCACGACAAAATCCGCATCATCAAAATGCGTCGTCGTAAACATTACCGTAAACAACAAGGTCACCGTCAATGGTTTACCGAGTTGAAAATTACTGGTATTTCAGGCTAATTACGAGGAGTAAGAGACATGGCTCACAAAAAAGCCGGTGGTTCGACACGTAACGGTCGTGATTCAAACCCAAAAATGTTAGGTGTTAAAATTTATGGTGGTCAAACTGTGACTGCTGGTAATATCATCGTTCGTCAACGTGGTACAGAATTCCACGCTGGTGCAAATGTAGGTATGGGCCGTGACCATACTTTATTTGCTACTGCTGATGGCGTAGTAAAATTCGAAGTGAAAGGTCAATTTGGCCGTCGCTACGTAACAGTTGAAGCTGTATAAGTTTAAACTGTTTGAGAAAAGCCCACTGTAAATGTGGGCTTTTTTTATATCTAAAGTTATAGAAACGATCTTCATCATGATGGATAAATTTCAACAAACTGCATGAAGAACATAACAAAATATCTTATATTCTCAATGATTAGGGCAGAGTTTGTCAGTTAAGATGAAACTCAAACAAATGAGATCAGGCAAATATAAAGGTGATTATATGAATATGCTTCGTAAAACCATATGTGCTATGACAGTGGGTGCAGCCACCTTGGCGCCAGTAATTAGTACCTCTGTTATCGCTGCGCCTGTGGCGGCATCGGAGCAGCAGGCAACTGCAAATCTGGTTCAGCAGCTCAAAGGCATACAAAGTCTGAGCGCCAACTTTGAACAGACCACTAAAGTTAGTGGCAACGCGCCTAAAAAGCAGAAAGGCCTGACAGCTCAACATATGAACCAGACCTTTAAAGGTACAATGAAAGTTGAGCGTCCTGGAAAATTTTTCTGGGAAACCAGCAGCCCGTCTAAACAGACAATTGTTACTACAGGTAAAACAGTCTGGATTTATGACCCTGATCTTCAGCAGGCAGTCCGTCAGTCTTTAGATGAACAGGTCTCAAATACACCAGCGTTACTGCTCTCTGGTAATACCAGCCAAATTATGCAGTCTTATCGGGTAACGCAACCAAATAAAGCCAAAACCTACTACACCCTTTATCCAAAGAATAATGAAGGGGCTTTTCAGAGCCTGACTATTAGCTTTGGTACCAACAAAGCTCCAAGCCTGATGATTTTAGAAGATTCACTTGGCCAGACTACCTATGTAAAATTTAGCAATGTAAAAGTTAATGCTTCTATTCCGGCTTCTACCTTTAATTTCACTCCGCCAAAAGGCACCGATATTATTGACCAGTAAATAAATTCTTTTAAATTTAAAAAGCTGCCTTGTGGCAGCTTTTTTATTACAGTTTCTCTTATATATCCGCTATAGAAAGGAAGGGCACTATAGTTGAAATTGTGGGCTTATTATGCGAATCATCCGAACAACTTCCTGTGCTGTCTGTATTTTTTGCCTTGAAGAGCTTACACTATAGCCAGTTTTTTACCTTATTTATGATTGGCTATGATTGACCCGAAATTACTCAGAAATAATATTGAGGCTGTAAATTTAGCATTGGCAAAACGCGGTGTTCAGCTTGATGTGGAAGAATGGGCAGCTCTGGAAGTGCGCCGTAAGGAAATCCAGCAGAAGACTGAAAATTTGCAGGCAGAACGTAATGCCGGAGCAAAGCAGGTTGGTCAGCTTAAAAAAGCAGGTGAAGACGCATCAGAGATTATGGCACGTATGTCAGCAATTGGTGATGAAATCAAAGCTGCTGAACTGGCACTGGCTGAACTGCAAGCCGAGCTTGAAACCAAATCAATGAATATTCCTAATCTGCCAGATGAGTCTGTACCAGCAGGCAAAGATGAAAGTGACAATGTTGAAATTTTAACATGGGGTACTCCACGTCAGTTTGACTTTGAAATCAAGGATCATACAGACTTGGGCGAGTGGATGGGTGGACTGGAGTTTGAAACAGCCACCAAATTAACCGGCTCACGTTTTAGTGTACTTAAAGGTCCTCTGGCGCGGCTGCAACGTGCTTTAACCCAGTTTATGCTTGATACGCACACCCTTAAAAACGGGTATACCGAAGCGTATGTGCCTTATCTGGTAAATGCTGATTCCCTGCGTGGCACAGGCCAACTACCAAAATTTGAAGAAGACTTATTCAAATTGCAGGGGGAAAAAGAATATTACCTGATCCCGACTGCAGAAGTACCTGTAACGAATTTTGTGCGTGACGAGATTATTGATACTGCTCGCCTTCCATTGAAATATGCAGCGCACACGCCATGTTTTCGTAGTGAAGCCGGTTCTTATGGCCGTGATACCCGAGGCCTGATCCGCCAGCATCAGTTTGATAAAGTGGAAATGGTACAGATCGTTAAGCCTGAAACATCCATGCAGGCACTTGAAGAACTTACTGCCCATGCAGAGAGCATTTTGCAGGCACTGGGTTTACCATATCGTAAAATTTTGCTATGTGGTGGAGATATGGGCTTTGGTGCCACTAAAACCTATGATCTGGAAGTTTGGGTGCCTAGCCAAAATACCTATCGCGAGATTTCCTCTTGTTCTAATATGGGGGATTTTCAGGCTCGTCGTATGAAGGCCCGCTACCGTGTAGACCAGAAAAAAACCGAATTTGTGCATACATTAAATGGTTCAGGTTTGGCTGTTGGACGTACGCTATTGGCTGTGATGGAAAATTACCAACGTGCTGATGGCTCGATTGAAATTCCTGAGGTATTACGTCCATATATGGGCGGACAAGAATTTATTGATTAATTGATCAATTCAAAAAGCTAAATCATCTGATTTAGCTTTTTTTATGAATCAATAAATTCGAATTAATACCTAAGTTATGATGTGCTAATTAGCATTCTATAATTTTCTTTAAAGTCTCGCTAGGTTTTTCACCAAATGCTTGTTTATATTCAATAGAAAAGCGACCTAAATGCGTGACTCCCCATTTGTATGCAATCTCAGTAATACTAATCTTATAGCTTGATTGGGAAATTTCATTATAAATACATTTAAGTCGGTAATGTCGAATATAAGCATTCGGGCTACATTTTAAATATTTTTTAAAAATTGTATTTAATTTCTTTTTACTTAAACCCGAAGCGTATTCCAGATCTGAAATTTCAATTTTTTGCTGTATATTTTTTTGAATAAATTCTAATAACCGATTATGAAAATCGGGGTAGTCCAGAGTATTTTTATAAATCAAATCGCTATAATTGTTTGGCTGTGACAGTAATAATGATTTGACAATAATATATTCAAAATCTGACCGCATTTCTTGAAAGAAAGAGGCATTGGTAAAATTATGCGTAAAGTTCTTAATGCTATCGATTAAATCCCACCAGGCTTTAATTTTGGGATTGTGACTATCCATTACATTCTCAAAAATAAGAGGTTGTATTACGGGTTGAGAAATTAAATCAGATAAGATTTTTTCAACAAAAGTTTTTGAAAAAGAAATGAAGGTTTGAATACAGTTTTTATCGATGATTAATTCAAATTTATCTTCAGGAGAAACAATTGAAGCTGATCATGACATGCATAGAAAATAGCACCATCTTTTTTAAATAGGGGACGTCCATTTTTAGGGCGCGTAATACAAAAATAGTTCATATCCTCTTAGTCATGGGTTTTAAAAATAATATCTTTACCGTAAGTTAAGTCACCAATAATCATACGACCGGTCTGTGAACCATGAAAACTAAAATCTAGAGGTTCATATTTATTCGAGTCAACTAAATCATGTGGACCAATAATTAAATCAAGACAGTGCCTGGCATCATGAATATTCTGCGTGTGAGACTGAATTCTAGAAATAGACCTATGTTGCTGACTATACATAATTACCTCTATCCTTAGCTTGCTGATATTTTCTATGCAAAAATCAATCCATAATCTTTGCTTTTGTGTTTTATCTCATTTTAAATAAACTTATTTAAATCAAAATAATATAAAAATACTGATCTGGTAATTCATTAGAGTACAGGTAAGTTATTATTTAAAAGTGATAGGCAAGCCTAAGCATGGGGCTACTTGCTGTCGCTCCCCGTCCTGCTTCCCCTGATTCATTATTACCATACTTGTTTTTCCAGTATTGATAGGCAACTCCAGCTTTCAACTTTGGCTGGTGAACAGATATGTCTTTCAATAAAGAATACATGAGTGACATATCGACAAAAATTTCACTTGCCGTCTTGCCACCGGTTTCATTTTTGCCTTTAGGACTCATCCAAACACCAATTCCCTGATAATTCCAATTACTTTGCATTACTGGAAAATCCCAAAGTACTTGTAAGGCAAGATATGGATCATACATGTATTTACTGGTTAAAACATTGGCATCATTGCTTTCATAATAGCCCAGTAAACTTAGATTTAAATAACCAGGTACATTTAGGGTGATACTTGGACCGGCAACATACATTTGACGATTAGAACCATAGTCATCATTTTTGGTATTCCAGTCAAAACCAACAGTGAAACCATAGCTTTTTAACCAGGCAGAATCTTCGATTTTGTGTTGTGTAATACTTGGAATATCCAAGGTGTGCCGATAAATAACATAAGCTTCTTGAGCTCCATGACCAGATGCTTTATTGGTATTTGGATGATTGGTGCATATTTAATTGGAAAAAATTGGTCCCATAGGTATAGCCACTTAAGTGAACCAAACTAAATATGTACTTTTCAATATAAATCGCATTACCTTGTGCATCATTTTTAAAAGGTTCAGAAAAGTCTCTTCCATAACTGGCTGCTAAAGAGGTATTGCTCCAATTAGCCGCCAATGTAGTTGTCGTAAGAAAGCAGCATAAGACACCTGCACTTAACTCATGTAATAAAAATTTCACAATAAAATCCTCCTTAAAAAAATAAACCGACAGTAAATGTGTCGGTTTAGGGGGTTAACGAATATTATATTTTTCTAGTATGGGTAAAACATAGTCACGGAAGTATGGAAACTCGCGGCTATAATCAAGGAAAGAAAGCGTTGTACCCCTGAAGCCTGCTTTATGTAAGTCAATAATGCCTTGAGCAACGTGTTCTGGGGTCCCTACCAGAGGAAAACCCCCATGACCAACACTCATTGCATCACGAATTGATTGTTGAACTTCTTTTGGAAAACTTTGAGCATGCGCGAACATTAGACTCATCAAGTTATCGACGGCTACCACGTCGGCATTGTTGAGTTGACGATCCCATTCAGCCTGGGCTCCTTCTTGCGTTGGACGGCAAATCACGTGTGAAAAGGTCATCACATTAACCTTGCGATTCACTTTAAGACCTGTTTGTTTTAATTCTTCAATTTCAGTTTTACTCCGGCCCAAATCAGAGGCTGGCGTAAACAGGAAGTCTGCATTGTTTACTGCAAACTCACGACCATTTTTAGAGCCTGCTGCATTAAAAATTGGAGGGTGGACTAGGGGTTTCGGTTTTCCATAAGTTCCTTTAGTTTTGAAAAACTTGCTTTCGAAATCAAATTTTTCTTCACTGGTCCATACTTTTTTAATTAAATCGTACCAGTCTTGTGCATACCCATAGCGTGTTTCATGGTCGTCGGGTAAATATAATCCTAAAGCTTCATATTCAGGTTTGTTCCATCCGGCGACAATATTTAAACCAATACGACCTTGGCTGATTTCAGATAATGTTGCAATCTGTTTGGCAACAACTACAGGATGGTTAGGTACTGTCTGAATTGTGGCAAAGACAGTAATGTCTTTTGTCAAGGCTAGTAAAGCAGCTGCCCACGTCATGGTTTCCAAAATTGTACCCTGGAAATCTGTCTGCCCCCCATAGCCAGTAAAGCGTGCAATCGGTAGCATGAAGTCGATCCCCGCCTCATCCAGCATTTTACCAAGTTCTAAATTCTTCTCCCAACTTGCATTCCAACGATCTTCAAGTGTTGAAACGGTCATGCCACCTGAACAGTTTGAAGCAAATGAACCTAATAAAAACCGGTTATTATTAAAAAAGTGATGTTGTTTCATTTTGAAAATCCTTTAAACAAATGAGTCGGGTTACACACCAGCAAAAGTTTGGTGTACATTGGCCTGTTTATACTGTCCGTTATGGAATACCAGTGGATTACCCATTTGATTACGGCACGCTTCAATTTGGCCAACGATGATGTAATGATCACCCGCTTCATGCAGTTCATACTGACGACACACAAAAGTCGTGAGGGACTTGTTTAAAATTAGTATGCCCATGTACTCTTCTACATCATCGAGTCCCTCGAATTTGTCATCCGCAGATTTAGAAAAATGTTTTGATTCTAAATACTGATCTTCATTAAGAATATTGATTGCAAAGTATTCTGCCTGTTTGAAATCTTCAAAATGGGTTGCTGACTTTGCGATATTCCAGAGAATAAGCGGGGGGCCAGTGAAACTGATGTGAAGGAGTTGGCTGTCATTCCTATTTTTTTTTGATTCACATCTAGGGCAGTCACTACCGTAATACCTGTGGCGTATTGACCAAGTAGTTGACGAAGTGACCGTGGTTCAAGTTGTATTACTGGGGTCATTACATTCAGCATAATCATATTCCTTCATAGAGGCTCGAAGAGTCAAAACCTTGTTCCTTATTCGCCAACAGGTTTGTTTTCACTTGACGGCCAAGTGGGCATCAATTCATTTGAGGGGAGCGTTTCATCCAGAAGTTTCTTCGCAGTTTCAATACCTGCAACTGGTAGGCCGGTTGGGTCTAGTACCCCGATTTGTACAAGCAGGCTTGCCTGATCCCAGTAGATATGCTCATGGCAAAGTTTTGGTCCACGGAATTTGATAATTCCGAGCATCGGAATCTCGACATATTTGCCTGTTGGCTTAATTCCTGGAATTAACCAATCGATTTCTTCATCATGGGTAAAGCTCATGATGAATTCATCCACCACTTGCGTAGAGCCGACAGTGCGTGAAATTGGAGTTAATTTCATGTCTTTCGGATTGTTATGTATAAAGTGATACTGATAAAAGCGTGCAAGTTGTTTATAACCCACACCACCTGTTAAGGTTGGGATATGATTTACATAAGGTTCAGCAACCATGGTTGCCATCGTATCTGGAACATTTCGCGTATCAAATTCGAAACGGACGTGTTCTTCCCATAGGGCAGCGAGGTCATAGTGTGGACCAATCGCTTTGCGGAGTGCCGTAATACTGCGCTCATGTGCCATTAATGCACTTGGTTTGTCATAGTGCATACTGTTCGGACGAGCAAATGCATGATCTACGCCTGGGTAGACATAGGTTTCGATCTTTGTATTATCTTTTAATGCAGAAAGAATTTTTTCCCGTGTGTTGGTATCACAGAATTGGTCAAGTTTTGCAAAATGCAAAACTAGCTTAGAGTTGATATTCTTCGCTTCATCAAGATTCTGTTCAATACCTACGCCGTAGTACGACACTGCACAACCTAATTCCGGAATACGGCAAGCAGCCAGATAAGCGAGTTTCCCGCCTAAGCAATAACCGACTAAACCTATACCTGTTTCCTGATTTACAGTTTCTAAGTGTTTAAGGGTATTGATAGTAGACTGAATATCTTCAATACCTGTGTCTTGATCAAACTTGGTATATAAGTCGAATGCTCTCTGGCAATCCTCATCGGTATAACCGAGTTCAACATTAGGCTGAATGCGCCAGAATAAGTCTGGCACGATTACGGTGTAACCTTCTTCCGCCAGAAAGTCTGCTTTTTGGCGCATCACTTCATTTACACCAAAGATTTCCTGGCACAAAACCAGGCCTGGGCCTTGGCCTGCTTCTGGAACGGAAAGATATGCTTTAAACGAACCTGTTGCTGTTTGGACGTCAATATAAGATCCAGCCATGATAGTAATCTCCTGAATAATTAGATCTATCATCGACATCATCAGGAAATTTGACTATCCAAATTAAGTTCAAGCTTTATCCATTTTTGCACCAGCTGATAAACCAAAGATGGCAAGTTTTTTGCTATTTATTTACTTTTTAACATCCCGGTTCAAAGGGATGATGATAAAATATTGCAGTGATATGAGGGTAAAATTTGTGGATATTTTTCCAATCTCTTTAAAGTTGCAGCAGCAACCTTGTCTGATTGTAGGAGGAGGAAAGATTGCTTACCGCAAAGCGGTCTTGCTCTCTCAGGCAGGTGCCATCATTGATGTACTGGCACCCGATATTGACCCGGCACTGGCAGAGATTGTCATACAAACAGCCGGAAAGCATATTGCATTAAGTTATCCGGCTGATATTAAATTAAAGCAGTATCGTCTGGTTATTGCCGCAACCAATGTTGCAGAGGTAAACCGGCAGGTTTTTCTGGACTGTGAGACAAATCATGTTTTAGTGAACAGTGTCGATGACCCTCCACATTGCCGTTTTATGGTGCCAGCAATTATTGACCGTTCACCCTTGGTAATATCGATTGCCAGTAACGGAACATCACCAGTATTATCGCGCCAGATTCGAACCCAGCTTGAAGCGGCTATTCCCTATGGAATGGGTAAACTGGCTGAATTCTCTGGAAAATGGCGTAGTCGCGTTAAGGAAGTAATAGTCAATCCTGATGAGCGCCGGATATTTTGGGAAGAGCTGTATGCCAGTCCGCTTAAAGAACAGGTGTTTAATGACAGGTTGACCGATGCAGAGCAGCTAATCGAGCAGGCCCTCTCAACCTGGAAAACGCCAAAAGGTGAGGTCTACCTGGTCGGGGCAGGTCCCGGTGATCCAGAATTACTTACTTTAAAGGCCCTGCGTTTGATGCAACAGGCCGATGTAGTCATTTATGACCGTCTGGTCTCTGGACCTATTCTGGAACTTTGCCGACGTGATGCAGAAAAGGTGTATGTTGGTAAAGCGCGTTCCCACCATGCCGTACCGCAAGAAGGAATTAATGCCTTATTGGTAAAGTACGCACAACAAGGAAAGCGGGTTTGCCGTCTTAAGGGAGGTGACCCGTTTATTTTTGGACGTGGAGGTGAGGAAATTGAAGAGCTGTTTGCAGCAGGTATCGCATTTCAGGTCGTGCCGGGTATTACTGCGGCATCTGGTTGCTCTGCTTACGCCGGTATTCCATTAACTCATCGCGATTATGCTCAAAGTGTACGTTTTTTGACGGGGCATTTAAAGGAAGGTTCACCGGAACTGCCATGGTCAGAGCTGGTGTATGAGAATCAGACACTAGTACTATATATGGGTCTGGTAGGACTTGAGAAAATCTGTGAAAGCCTGATAGAACATGGCCAGCGCCCAGATATGCCGGTTGCACTCGTTTCTAAAGGTACTACACCAGAGCAGAAAGTAGTAATCGGCACATTGGCAGATATTGTCTCTAAAGTTTCAGAACATCAGATTCAGGCTCCGACCTTAACGATCATTGGTGAAGTTGTTCGTTTACGTGAACAGTTGCAGTGGCAGTAATACTTAACTGTACCATTTTAAAGAGTAGATATTTGTGATTCATGTTGTGTTATTTGAGCCCGAAATTCCTGCAAATACAGGAAATATTATCCGTTTGTGTGCCAATACTGGCGCTCAACTGCATTTGGTGAAACCGTTAGGTTTTGAACTTGATGATAAAAAACTTAAACGTGCAGGTCTGGATTATCATGAATGGGCTCGTATGCAGATCTGGGAAAATATTGAAGAATGCCTTGCACACTTGCAGACCAAAGGAATTGGTATAGATGCGGTTTATCCATTAACCACTAAAGGCTTTGAAACGCCGCATACTGCTGATCTTAACCGTCCGGTAGCTTTACTGATGGGGCCGGAAACTCGTGGTTTGCCTGAGCAGGTACGCCTGATGTTTCCAGAACAGCATTGGATTCGTTTACCAATGGCACTCGAATCACGCAGTTTAAATTTATCAAACGCGACTGCTGTTATTGTATATGAAGCATGGCGCCAGCAAGGGTTCCAACCGCTTTAACCTAAATTAACCTATAAAAAAGAGGCGCTCAATGCGCCTCCTTTTCTTATATTTTATGATCAGCGATCATCATATTCATTATGCTGTGGAGCAGGGTATTTAAAGCCTTTGGTTTTATAACCTAAGTATAAAATACCAAACATGGCCCACCATAAACCATATTTCAATGCTGTTTCTTCAATCTCTAGCCACATTGCAAAAATGCTGATAAAACCGAGCATTGGAATAACTACAAAGTTAAAAATATCTTTGAGGTTCTTGCTGCGGCCATCACGTAGTGCGTAACGCGAAATTACGGACAGATTGACAAATGTAAATGCTGTCAGCGCACCGAAGCTGATCATTGAGATCACAATATCCAGGTCCATGAACCCAGCAGTTAAGGCAACTGCACCTACAATCATAATATTGTAAGACGGAGTGAAGCTTTTATGACTGATATGACCAAAGATCTTTTTATTGATTACCCCATCACGTCCCATCACATACATCAGGCGGGATACGCCAGCATGTGCTGAAATTCCTGAAGCCATGACTGTCACAATTGCAAAATAAAGGACAACAGTCTTGAAAGCCACGCCGCCTACAGCTTGCAGGATATCTGGCTGGGTTGCCGCTACATCTTCAAAGTAAGTCTTCGGATCATTCGGGAAATAGATTTGCATGAAGTAGGTGCTGATAATAAAGATCACACCTGCAATTAAAGCTGTCAGGAAAATTGCTTTAGGCAAAGTGCGTTCAGTATCTTTTGTTTCTTCAGCCAGTGAGCTTAAGGAGTCAAAACCGGTAAATGAGAAGCAGAGTAAAGTTGCACCGGTAATTAAAGCACCCAGGCTAGTCATCTCGTTCCAGAACGGTTCCAGACTCCATAACTGGTATTTTGCATTGACCAGAGTACCATCAGCATTTACTCCACCAATCAGGAGGTTGTAGACCATCCAGGTGAAATAGGCAATTACGCCCAACTGTATAAACACGATTATACTATTGAAGTTCGCTACAAATCTGGCACCACGCAGATTTACACCGGTCATAAAGGCAGTTAAGCCTATTACCCATACCCAGTGATTCACATCCGGAAATAAAGCTTCCAGATAAATGACTGCCAGAATAATATTTACCATCGGTGACAATAAATAGTCTAACCAGGATGACCAGCCCACCATAAAGCCGACATTCGGATGAATGGATTTCTGGGCATAAGTATACGCAGACCCGGAAGACGGATAGCGACGGATCATATGACCATAACTGATCGAGGTAAACAGAATTGCGATCAGGGCAATAATGTAGGAAGTAGGTACATGATAATGACTTTCTTCAGATACCAGACCGAATGTATCAAACAAGGTCATAGGCTGAATATAGGCCAAACCAATAATAATAATGTGCCAGAGGCCTAGCGTTTTTTGCAGTTTGGCTGCCGATTGCGTCCCAGTGAAATTAGTCAACGGCGTTATCCTCATAATCGTTGATCAAGGATCAGCTATATTTAAGGATCGTTTGAGACGAACGATCCCCCCTACGAAATAAAGCAAAGTGCGCGCCAATCTATCTTAAATGATTTATATTGTCAGTAGCTTTGCAGGATTTTTTAGCATTTTTTTGGCTAGTTAAAATATTACCCAGATAGGTCGTCTTCTGTTTTAAAAGAAAAACGTCCAAAATTGGTCTAAATTTTGGACGCAAAGATTATATAAACCAGCCTTTACCAAGCCTTTTGTAAAATCGCACGCAGGTCATCTAGAGTGGCTTCTTTCGGATTAAAGATAATCGAGCCATCATTTAAGGCTTTTTCTGCCACCTCATCGAGCTGTTCTTCAGTGACTTTACCAGTTTCACGTAGGGTTCTCGGGAGTTTAGTCAGGCTATATAGATGGTCACGCATGGTCAGGATAGTTGCAATAGCTTTGTCTGCACGCAGCTCTGCTGGTGTCTGGGCATAGGTATCTGCACCTGCAAGCGGTAACAGCAGCTCACCGATTTTATTGCCATTAATGCTTTTGTTATATTCCAGTACATAAGGCAGAAACAGATTCATACATAAACCATGTGGTAAATGAGCTACCGCGCCCAGTGCATGCCCAAGCGAGTGAACCAGACCGACCATAGAGTTAGAAAATGCAATACCAGCCATGGTAGAGGCTTGTGCCAATTCCAGACGACCTTGTGCATTATTGGGCTGATCCAGAACTTTAAACAGGTTTTCACTGATTTTTTTGATACCGGCAACAGCATAAGCATCACTTAGGGGATTGGAGGCGAGACAGGTGTATGCCTCGACACAGTGTGTAAGTGCGTCCATACCGGTCATGGCCGTCAGATGGGGGGGCAAGCTGGAAGTCATGCGCGGGTCAAGAATAGCTGCATGTGGCATCAGATAATAAGAAGCAAAAGCCAGTTTCACATTCTTTTCTGTGTCAGATACAACAGCTACCATGGTTACTTCAGAACCTGTACCTGAAGTAGTAGGAATTACAAAAAATGGTTTTAAAGCTTTCGGCAGATTGTGTGCACCGGAATATTTCAGCAGGTCATCGCCACCTTCAGACACTAAAATATTGGTAGCTTTGGAGGTGTCGATCACTGAACCGCCACCAACAGCAATGATGGCATCGCAGTTATTGTCACGGTATGCCTGTGCCGCATTACGCACAGTCTGCAGACTTGAATCCGGTGGCACATCATCAAAAATACATCCAATCACAGCGTCAGTTGACTCAAAAGCTGCTTCAATCGGCTGTAATAAATTATTGGCCCGTACGCCTTTATCAGTGATGATCATTGGCCGCTTGGCGCCTAAAGTAGCCAGTTCAAAAGGAATATGTTCTAACGCGGCATTTCCTGCAATTACTTTAACTGGACAGAAAAATTCATAATAAGGTTTAGCCATGTTAAGTACTCCGTTTGAAATAGGACTGGGCAACTTTTAAATAAATATTGGTAGCACCACTAAGTTTTTCTTTTAAGCCAAGTTTGGCCGGATATTGTTTTACTGCAAACTCTGCAACCAGTTTTGGCAAGATCAGAGATTCCATTTTGTTGAGGCAACGTACCAGACGAATTGCATAACTTACATCGCCATCGGCAACCATACGGTCATTCGCAAACGATTGTGCAGTACTTTCCTGAAAGGAAAAGACTAAAAATGCATGACTCAGGTGTTTAAACATGATGGTCAGGTCGGGTTTGCCATTAAAATCATTTAACAGTTTAAGTTGCCGTTCTGCTGTCACTTGTGCCACAAAAGCCGGACCATGCGGATATACTGTCATCGACAACACAAATCCTTCTGGAAATTTTACAACTTCCTGCTGAATTTCATGGTCAACCTGACTGGCCATGACCAGTCCGCGTCCAATGATATCCATCATCAGCCTGACATAAGCCTGCTGCAAAGCGGGTTTTACAGAGTTTATAGAAATCACTCGCTTATCCCTTTATTCAAAAATATTATTATTTAGAGTAAATACTCTAATATATTTTATAACATTCGCAAAGTCATTTATTCATTATTGACTTGCAGTTCACTAAAGTAATGGGTGTTGTCCAGATATTCAATGAAGTCCTGGCACAGTTTTTCAAAGGTAGGGTAGTTATCCAGCAGATCATTTAACCGTACCATTTCCAGACCGGCATAACCACAAGGGTTAATACAGTGAAAGCCGTCCAGTTGACAGTCAATATTTAATGCCAGTCCATGATAGCTACGGCCACGACGAATCTTGAATCCCAAAGAACCGATTTTACGGTCAGCAACGTAAACACCTGGCGCATCTGGCTTGGCATATGCTTCAATTCCATATTTTTTAAGCAGATCGACCATGAACTGTTCGGCAAAACTGACCAGTGTACGCACGTTCCATTTCAATCGATTTAAATCAAACATGAAATAAGCTACCAGCTGACCTGGGCCATGCCAGGTTACCTGACCGCCACGATCACTCTGCACTACTGGCATATCTGGACGCTGGAGGATATGTTCAGGTTTCCCAGCCTGTCCCTGAGTAAGAACATTATTATGCTGCAATAACCATAATTCATCGGGCGTATCTTTATCCCGCTGCTCGGTGAAGCGCTTCATGGCTTCAAAAGTTGGGGTATAGTCCTGTAATCCTTTAAAACAGCGTACAGTTAATGCGGGCTTAGATTCAGTTACTTGTTCCGCCATAGTAAAATGACCCTATCAGAAAGTAAAAAACCAGATATTGTTCATATCTGGTTTTGAATTAAAGCGCGGTTTTAATATAAGGGCAAGCGGCCAGGTCTGCATAAAGTGCATGAACCTGCTCCAGTTCATCAAAACGTAACTGGGCAGTAAGAGAGTGGTATTTTCCTGTACGTGATGGCTGTATCTTTAAGGTTGCTTCATCAAAATCAGGGAAATGTTTAAGCAGAATTTCAATTACTGCTATGCGCAGTTCATCGCCAGCATTGCCGATGAGCTTGATAGGATAATCCATCGGGAAAACCCAAAGTTCTTCACGCAGCTCACGCGATGGGGTACGGTCAAGCATAAGACACCTCAAAATGATAGAAAACGCCTGCTGAAGCAGGCGTCTTGAACAGTTAGTTAAAATATGAGGGCAGCGGGTTATATTTCAAACCGTTCCCAGCCCGGTTAGTCATTTTCCAGGAATGAACGTAAGTGCTCAGAGCGGGATGGATGACGCAATTTACGTAAAGCTTTAGCTTCAATCTGACGGATACGTTCACGGGTAACGTCGAACTGTTTACCCACTTCTTCTAATGTATGGTCAGTTGGCATGTCGATACCAAAGCGCATTTTCAGAACTTTAGCTTCACGTTCAGTTAAGTTTTCTAAAACTTCACGTGTTGCTTCTTTTAACCCTTCTGAAGTTGCAGCATCTACCGGAGAGGTAATGTTCTGGTCTTCAATGAAATCTCCCAGATGCGAGTCTTCATCATCACCAATTGGTGTTTCCATTGAAATAGGTTCTTTGGCAATTTTAAGTACCTTACGTACCTTCACCTCATCCATTTCCAGACGTTCACCCAGCTCTTCCGGTGTTGGCTCGCGGCCCATTTCCTGAAGTAACTGACGTGATACACGGTTGATCTTGTTAATTGTTTCAATCATGTGCACCGGAATACGGATGGTACGTGCCTGATCGGCAATTGAGCGGGTGATTGCCTGACGAATCCACCAGGTAGCATAAGTTGAGAACTTATAGCCACGACGGTATTCAAACTTGTCTACGGCTTTCATCAGGCCAATATTACCTTCCTGAATCAAATCCAGGAATTGCAGTCCACGGTTGGTATATTTTTTGGCAATCGAGATTACCAGACGCAAGTTAGCCTCAACCATCTCTTTTTTGGCACGACGAGCTTTAGCTTCACCAATTGCCATACGTTTAGAGATATCTTTAATATCAATAACGTTCAGACCAAGTTCTTTCTCAATATCAGCAATCTTCTGCTGGAATGCCAAAACATCAGGACGAACTTTTTCTAGATGACCTTTAATATCTGGAGATGCTTTTGCCATTTGTTCATCAAGCCAGCCCGGGTTTGACTCCTGTCCTGGAAAGGAGGTGCGGAACTGGGTACGGTCCATACGGCCACGACGAACTGCGTAGCGCATAATTTCACGTTCGGAAGTACGGATTTGCTCATGCGTACCACGAATCATTTCAGAAATAATATCAAAGAGGCGCGGAGTAAACTTAAACATCATAAATACAGATGCCAGAGCCTCAAGTGCAGCCTTTGCTTCTGCACTATCACGACCATGCTTTTCAATTACTGACTTAGTTTCTTGCCAGACTGTCTCAAGCTCGGTGAAACGAACTTTGGCAATTTCAGGATCCGGGCCCGAATCTGCTTCTGAATCATCATCTGATTCAGATTCTTCCTCTTCTTCTTCATCGTCATCAAGTTTAACTTCCTTGGTCGATTTCGAAGCAGTTTCATCTTCATCTTCTTCCAGTACAGCATCTTCTATCACTTCAGGAATTTCTTCATCAGATTCCGGATCAAGATAGCCTGAAAGAATATCGGCCAGACGACGTTCGCCTTCTTGATAATCTTTATATTCTTTTAATACAACTTCAACTGCATTTGGCCAGTAAGCAATAGAGTGAAGAACGTCGCGAATACCTTCTTCAATACGTTTAGCAATGCTAATCTCGCCTTCACGGGTTAAAAGCTCGACAGTACCCATTTCGCGCATATACATACGTACAGGGTCTGTAGTACGGCCTGGCTCATTTTCAACTGAAGCAAGAACAGCTGCAGCTTCTTCTTCGGCTACCTCATCGGCAGCTTCGGCGTTATCCTCAAACATCGCATCATCAGATTCAGGAGCACGTTCGTGTACAGGAATACCCACATCCTGAAGCATCTGGATAATGTCTTCAATCTGTTCACTTTCAGTGATTGAGTCTGGGAGATGATCGTTAACCTCAGCGTAAGTTAGGTAACCTTGTTCTTTGCCTCGGCTAATCAGAGCCGCTACTTGAGAAGTAGGGGAATGCATATCGCTCATCTTTGCTTACTCTTCGTTGAATCTGTGGCAGTGAAAAACCGTGCATGATAGCACAAATCGCATCAAAATTTTCTGATTTGATCAGTCAAGCATGATTTTATAAATAGATTTCATTTCACAATTATTGTTGAATGTTGGGCTAAAATTATTTTTTTCAAGTGAATGGCCTAAATTTTGTCAGGTTAAACCCATCACTCAGTTAGTCCTCCATAAATACACAATTTTGCCGTTAAAAAAAAGAGTTATTTAACTGGAATTCTCAAAAAAAACAAATAAATCTTGACAATTAAAATGAAGAAAGATAAATAGCGCCTAGGCCCATTCACATTTTTCTACTACGAGGTAGTTTTAGTGTCTTCTACAGATTTTGAATTAGATGATAACTACGGTGATGATGATGTCAGCTTTGATGAGGCGTCGAGTAAAATCAGCGCGAAAGAATCATTGGAAAAACGTCGTCTGATCGATGACCTGCTAGCTCAACGTCGCCTGGAACGAGAACTGAAAGATTTTGATTACGACTTTGATGACGATGATCTCGACGATGACGAATAAACCCGATTGGGCATCCCGTCGAGAAATGCTATTCTAGGCTTAATTTATTAATTTGGATTCAAGATGAGTGCTTTAGATTTAGACCTGTTGAGCGAGTATCTAGATGGTGACCAAAATGAGTATGGTCTAGATTTTGCAGCAACTCACGGTTTTTTGTGTGCTATTGCGGTTGGCCCGAAGTTTGATCGCTGGCTTGAAGAGCTGTTTGATAATAATCACAAGAAAGTGCCAGCAGAAATTATTACCCAAATTAAGCTCTGGTTGACTTCACTTCAGCAAAATCTTGCCAATGAAGAGGGTATCGAGTTTCCCTTTGAAATTGAGGAAGCTGATGTAGAATCCAGCTTGGGCGACTGGTCAGTTGGTTTTGTCGATGCCATGTTCTTAAATGAGGAAGCCTGGTTTACGCCAGAGTTTGAAGATCAGCTGGTAGACTTAACCTTGCCGATTATGGTGTTCAGTGGCGTTGATGAAGAAGATCCGCAGATGGAATCTTTCCGTCGTAATGGCCAGTTGATGGATGAATTGGCAGAGGAAATTCCAGAGAATCTCAATGAACTCTATCTGATGTACCATACGCCAGAATAGTTTCTCTCAAAGAAAAACACCCTCATGCAGGGTGTTTTTTTATAGTTTTTTGCCAGAATCAGATAGTTATCATGAGCATAGTTATAATTCACAGGGAATTTCGTCAAAATTTAGCAGACTAAAATTATAGCTGTGAAAGTTCAGCTATGATAAGAAATGCTGCTAAGAGAAATGTTTTTTCTTCCAGTAGCGCTTAAATACAAAACAGAGTGCAATAATTACAACAATAGCCATGACCATATTGCCGACATTACTCATCAGCGCATGCATCTTGTCCTGATTTTCACCCAGATAGAAACCCACACATGCAAGAAATGTCGTCCAGATCACTGTGCCCAGCCCGCTATAAAGCATGAACTTCCAGAATGGCATTCGGCTCATACCTGCGGGAATGCTGATCAGTGAGCGTACGGCAGGTACCATGCGACCCAAGAATACAATCCGATGCCCATAATGTTCAAACCATTTCAAGGCTTTAATAACATCAGCTCTCTTGATGAAAAGATATTTACCGTACCAGTCTACCAGATTAAGCAGTCTGTCTTGGGGTATTTTTCTGCCAATCCAGTAGAGTAGGGCTGCTGCCAGTAATGAACCACAGCTTCCAGCAATAATGATACCCACTAGAAGCAATTCACCTTTTGACGCCACATAACCGGCAGACGGCATAATAACTTCAGAAGGGATAGGAGGAAAAATGTTGTCCAGAAACATCAGTAAGGCTATTCCCAGATAGCCTAACTGTTCCATGATTGAAATAACCCACTCATCAAGATTCATAGATCAGCTCACGCCATTCAGTTTAGGTATTTATACTTTGCAGTGAAAACCAATCTTTTATTTTATTCTGTCTAAATCATGTAAGTAGATGAGTTTATTCCTGATAATTGACTAAAGTATGAATATAGACTTTTCGCAAGAAGTAGGCAAAACACAAAGGCAGCGTACCAATACAGAGTAAGGAAAGAAACATTCCTTCCAAATGATAGGCAATAAACAGCGCAAAGATGATACCGATCATTGCACCTAATAAGACTATAAAAATATGGGGTTGTTTTTCTAGCTCAGCCTGAATCTGATTAGACTGTAAAGAATGGATGCTTGAAGAAGCTGGATATTCAGTATGCTCACTAATTTCCATAAATCTGGCCTTCCTGCAAATGAATCTGAATGGTTTTATTCACATATTTGCCTATAAGAGTAATATCTATAGACTTATAAATTTTTTATGGTGAATAGAAGGTAACAAAACCTAACAGTGTGTAGATTAGCAAGATCGATAGGCAATACAATAAGCTTCAGATAGTGAAAATGTAGAAAACTATAGCGGGTTTGCGAGTGAATGTGATAAAACGTAAAAACCGCATCAAAACTAATGCGGTTTTTAACATATAGATTACATTAAAGAATTATAGACGTTTACGTTTTGCTGCAGCAATTTGAGACTGACGCATACGGAAACCTGCTTTCTGTTTCTCTGTCGTTTTATCTATACAGTACTTGCAAGATACGCCATGTTCATAGCTGTGCAGTTCAATTTCCTCAGGCGTTAATGGCCATCCACATGCATGGCATTTACTGTGCTGTCCTTCTTCTACGCCATGAGTAACTGCAGTACGCCCATCAAAGACAAAACATTCACCTTCCCAGAGGCTTTCTTCCGGTGGTGTTTCTTCTAGATATTTTAAAATACCGCCTTTGAGATGGTAAACCTCATTGAAACCCTCTTGTAAAAGTAATGAAGTTGATTTTTCACATCGAATGCCCCCTGTACAGAACATCGCAATTTTTTTGTCTTTATGCTGTTCAAGGTTCTTTTTTACGTACTCGGGAAATTCACGGAAAGTTTCGGTTTTAGGGTCAATTGCGCCCTTAAATGTACCCGCCTTATACTCATAGTCGTTTCGTGTATCAATCAGAATTACATCATCGCGTGCAATGAGCTCATTCCATTCCTTCGGGTCAAGATAATGGCCGACCAGGTCACGTGGTTTTACCGGTACACCGAGCGTTACGATTTCTTTTTTTAGCTTGATTTTCATTTTACGAAATGGTTTGTCCGTACTATGGGACTCTTTATATTCCATTTCGTTAAACCCTTCGCCTAGCAAAAACTGATGAAGGGTATCAATAGCATTGCGGTCGCCTGCTACAGTCCCGTTAATACCTTCTCCTGCTACAATAAGAGTCCCACATAAGTTCATAGCTTGCACCAGATCAAGAAGACGCTGCTGAAGATCGGCTGGATCTTGAACTTCTTTAAATTGATATAGTGCGGCAACAACCCAGTCAGTGGTCGCTTGCTGTTCTACAGGTGCAAGCTGTTCTACAGTAGCGTTCATGGAAGACTCCAAATGTATTAAGATAGGAAATTAAGGCGCGTATTTTAGCGCGAATTTTATGAAGAAGCGAGAAAACCATATGGCTGTTATGGTTTTTATTGAAAGGAGCATGTCTTGAATACTGAACGCCGTATCCCATCCCTGACACCATGTGCTGGACGTTGTTCAACTGTATTTGGTGATCAGGTCTGTCGGGGATGCCGGCGTTTTAATCATGAAGTGATCCAGTGGAATACGTATACAGTTGAAGAGCGTATGGCAGTGTGGCAACGACTTGATGCCCAGCTGGACCAGATTTTAGTACCTATGCTCCCGATGGCCCAGCTGGCACAAGTCGAGGAGTTTGTTTTATCAAAACGGGTACGTCTGCTGGAAAATGCAAGTCAGGGACGCAAGTTATACCATGCACTTAAAATCTGTGAAAAAAATAAGAATCTGGCTGAAGAGAGTGGTTTGGGTATCAGTGCTGAGCAGATCAAACCATTATGGCAACTATTTGAGCAAAAAGTATTGGCTTTGGCTAAAGCCAGTTATGAACTGGCTTGGTTACGGGCAGGGGATATACGACAAAATCTGCTGTATATGGAAGATGATGAGTAAGCCTCCTGAGAGGCTATTCTAAAAGTCTGTTAAGTTTTAGATTTGATGTTGCATGCGGTATTGAACCAGCTCTTCTATGGTAATTACGGTAAGGTGATGAGTCTGGGCATATGCCAGTACCTGAATACCTGTAGCCATAGTTCCGTCAGGATTGGTCAGCTCACATAACACCCCTGCCGGTTTAAGGCCAGCCATACGTGCCAGATCTATACTACCTTCGGTATGTCCGCGACGAACCAGCACACCGCCGTCTCGTGCGCGCAAGGGAAAAACATGGCCAGGACGATTTAAATCACTTGCCACAGCGCCGTCTTTAATTGCAGCATGAATAGTAGTTACCCGGTCTTTTGCTGAAACGCCAGTCGTCACCCCCTGAGCTGCTTCAATAGTTACTGTAAAAGCAGTATGAAAATGGCTGGAATTGTGCTTCACCATTGGCGAAAGTTCTAAGTGATCTGCAGCTTGTTCGGTAAGACATAAACAGACGATGCCAGAACCATCGCGAATCATGCGAGCCATGGTTTCAACATTGAGGGTTTCAGCAGCTACAATCAGATCAGCTTCATTTTCCCGGTCAAAATCATCCATGACCAGTACAGGCTTACCCTGGCGAATATCTTCTAGAGCTTGCTGAATACGTTGCTCAGCAGGAGATAAAGCGGAAAAAAACAGTTCGGGTTGAATTAAACTAGACATATGAAACGCTCACGTAAATGAAAATACAGTGGAACATTTCAGGACAGATATGAAATATATAACGACCCCTATATAAATATACATAAGGGTAATCTCGTCTTCTTTCATCCGGACTATACCGTCGGCTTTGGAATTGCACCAAATCTGCGTAGTACTTTAAATAGGTAATACGCTCGTGGGCTTGCTGATTTTATATTGAAACAACTTTACCACCGGTGGGGAATTTCACCCCGCCCTGAAGCGATGTAGCTCAATTATAATGCAATTTTAAGTGAATAATCATGTTTTTCTATAGAACGATCGGTTCTATATTTAGAATAAATTAGTCTAAATGCCTTTTGGGTACGTTATTACTGTATGAAATTTAAGATACTTTTTCTGTAAAGTGCAGCTATAAATATAAAAAAGCCCATACATGGGCTTTTTAAGATTATCTTTTTTACTTTAAGCGACCTGAACCGGTATACAGTTAGCAGTGTGATTTACCGTATTGTCAGGATTGGCATAGACGAGACGCGGTTTATGCGCATTGGCTTCAACTTCGGTAAAATCACCAAAGGTGGCAATGATAACTAAATCTCCAACATCTGCCTGATGGGCTGCACCGCCATTTACAGAGATAATCCCTGAGTTTTCTTCACCACGAATTGCATAAGTGGCAAAGCGTTTGCCATTAGTTACGTTCCATACATGGATTTCTTCATATTCGCGGATGCCAGCTAGATCCATCAGAACGCCATCAATTGCACAAGAACCTTCATAATGAAGTTCAGCATGAGTTACTACCGCACGATGAATTTTGCATTTTAATAAACGAGATAGCATGGCTAGCGTCTCCTTGGTCGACCAGGATAGGTCTTAGGGTTAAATCAATCACTTGATACAGAGTGCAATAAAGCAACTGCTGCGCATTTTGCTCTTAAATGAGCGTCAAGGCAAGATGGATTATTCAGTAATGCAGGTTTTTATCAGCCCGGTTTGTAAGCATTAATCTGGTTCATGGCCTGCTGTATTTCACCATTAACCAGTAACTTGATTTTACTTAATGTATGGCTAATCGCATCATCCATAAGCTCTTGCTCACTGCGCGGGGCTTTGCTGAGGACATGTCCTGAAACACGCTCTTTAGAACCTGGATGTCCAATACCAATACGCAAACGATGGAAGTCAGGACCGGTATGCGGAGTAATGTCCCGAAGCCCGTTATGTCCGCCGTGGCCACCACCTGTTTTCAGCCGGATAATACCAGGATTCATATCGAGTTCGTCATGCGCTACTAGCATTGACTGGGGAGTAATTTGATAGAATTTTGCGAAGGGTACCACACTCTGCCCCGAACGGTTCATAAATGTAGTGGGTAACAAGAGTCGGATATCTTGTCCTTCGATTTGACCACGACCGCTAATTCCATGGAATTTAGGATCATTTTTAAGAGTAATACCATATTGTTCTGCCAGACGTTCGACAAACCAGAATCCGGCATTATGGCGGGTTTGGGCATACTCAGTACCTGGGTTGCCCAAACCAATAATCAGTGAAATGTTAGACACTAATTTTGCCTTTTAGCACTTATGCGCGTTTGAAATCAGCGTGCATAGGTGTATTTTTAGCTGGGTGACGCTGAAGCGCTTGAATTTTTACGCTTTCAGTTTTGTCGCCTATAACAATTTCAATAACTTCTTCAAAAAAAGCATTGTTTTCTAAAGCTTTTACAAGCTGACGAAGTTCTAGGGTAATTGCTACAGGTTCAGCATCACCACCATAGATGATTGCTGGAAGTTGAGCAGCGTGACGAAGGCGGCGGCTCGCACCTTTCCCTTGTACGTCTGCAGCACGCGCTTGAGCGTTTAATGTAAAATTAGCCATGAGATATTCCTCATTGAGTTTAAGTTAAACCAGACTTGCGACCAGTCTGGTGAATAGAAAACCCCAGCTTATGCCAGGGTTTATAAAAAATCTGCGCTATTATAAGTAACTATCGAACATTGCGCTAATAGATTCTTCGTTATTGATACGACGAATTGTTTCAGCAACCATGCTAGCTACCGATACCTGACGAATTTTGCCAAGCTCAAGTGCTTCTTGTGAAAGAGGAATTGTGTCACATACGACCAGCTCATCAATCACAGAGTTCTTCAGGTTTTCAAGTGCCTTACCAGATAATACCGGGTGAGTTGCATAAGCAACCACTTTACGGGCACCGAAAGTTTTCAATGCATCAGCTGCTTTACAAAGCGTACCAGCAGTATCAACCATGTCATCAACAATGACACAATCACGGTCTTTTACATCACCAATCAGATGCATTACCTGTGATTCATTGGCTTTTTGACGACGCTTGTCAATAATGGCCAGATCGATATCACCCATCTGTTTTGCAACTGCGCGTGCACGTACAACACCACCTACGTCAGGTGAAACCACCATCAGGTTATGATGTGACTGTTGACGAAGATCAGCAAGCAGTGCAGGGGTACCATAGATATTATCTACAGGAATATCGAAGAAACCCTGGATCTGGTCGGCATGCAGGTCAATCATCACTACACGGTCTATACCGACAGTGGTGAGCATGTCAGCAACGACTTTAGCAGTAATAGGCACACGAGCAGAACGTGGACGACGGTCTTGACGAGCATAACCGAAGTAAGGAATGACAGCAGTAATACGACCAGCACTTGCACGGCGCAATGAATCAGCCATAACCAGAATTTCCATCAGGTTATCGTTGGTCGGTGCACAGGTAGGCTGAACAATAAAGACGTCTTTACCACGTACATTTTCAGTAATTTCTACTGCAATTTCACCATCAGAGAAACGGCCTACAGAAGCAGCTCCCAGCGGAATGTGTAAATGGCTTACGACTTTTTGAGCGAATTGTGGATGAGCGTTTCCACTAAAAACGACAAGATTGGGCATGAAGCACCCTTGGCGGTTGGCATGTATGGAATGAGATGGCAGGGGTAGCTGGATTCGAACCAACGAATGGCGGGATCAAAACCCGCTGCCTTACCACTTGGCGATACCCCTAATGCGGCAGAACTTTAATATTTTTGCATGGTTATGTCAAGGTAAATTAACACGAACTTGCAAATGAACGTTCTATCTTTTTACAGGAAAATGGCAGGGGCGGCTGGATTC
>NZ_DJJJ01000058.1:142357-179876 GCF_002434085.1 Acinetobacter sp. UBA6571
TACCACTTGGCGACGCCCCTATCAATTTACTTTCAACTGACATAATGGAGACTCATCTAAACTATGAACCAGGTAAGCTTTACATGGTGCATTCTTTAAAATATCGTCTGGCTTCATGTCAGAAGTCAGTTCAGTGAAAACACAAGCACCTGTACCTGTAAGCCGTGCAGTACCGAATTGATCGAGATAACGCATGGCTTCATCAACCTCTGGATATAAACTTCTGGCCAGTGGCTCAAAGTTATTTCCGAAAGCAGATGGCTTTAACTGATAGGCGCAAAATGTAGTGGGCTTCGTATTTCTTGTCAATGTTTTTTGTGAAAAAAGCAGTTGAGTGCTGATAAAACAGTCAGGTTTGAGCACTATGTATTGTTTCGGTTCTAAGTTAATGAAACTTAACTGTTCTCCGATTCCTTCTGCCCAAGCATTGTGACCATATACAAAAATAGGTACATCCGCACCAAGATGTGCACCATATTCAGCCAACTGTTCAATTGTTAAACCGCAATCCCAGAGCTGATTTAATATAATCAGTGTAGTGGCAGCATTGGATGATCCTCCACCTAATCCTGCACCCATTGGAATATTTTTCTCAATTTTGATCTGTACACCAGAAGAATTTTTAGTGTGTGATTTAAGTAATAATGCAGCTTTGTAGATTAAATTCTGTTCAAGCTGTACGTTACCTAAACCTTCAATGTGAATTTTTCCAGTCATGTTGACTTCAAATTCCAGCCAGTCATATAGGTCAATTAGTTGAAAAATACTCTGTAACTCATGGTAGCCATTTTCACGACGACCTGTAATATGTAAAAACAGATTAAGTTTAGCGGGTGAAGGAACTCGGATCATACTAAATACCACAGCTGAAAACAGATTAGCGATTCTGGATCAGCATTGTAATACGGTTTTCTTGGCCATCAGCAAGTGACTGTTTTAAAATCAGTTTACTAGGTTGTTGGGCATTGCCATTATAGCTTAATTCGACATTCCAGTCCTGTTCCTGAATGGTACTGATCCGTTGCTGTTCATCTTTTTTAATTTTAGCATTCAAGCTTGCCGGTCTGCCTTGGACCCAGTGTACGAGGTGAGTAATCGGTGCCTGCCATCCAGTAGCACGCTCCAGTAGCTCTTCAGGTGTTGTTGCGCGAATCAGGCCTGTCTTTGCACTATTCAGCGTGACTTCTCCCGGACGGCCTTCAATTTGTGTTTTGCCTACGCCTAAGATTCCCGTCAGTTCAATATCAAAATTATCCTGCTGCTGTTCCCAGTTAAAAAATGCACTCCCTGACTGCTTGGGAGTTTTTACCCCAATTTTTCCCTGTAGATTAAATTGATTGTTTTCTGGCTGGGTGTTAACCGGATTTTGAGGTTGTGTATATTGCTGACAGCCGGTAAAAGCCAGAGTTGCCGTAGCGCACAAAGCGAGTCCCAGTTTAGAAAAAGAACGCATAAAAGTTTAACTCTGTTTAAATTGTTGAGGTAACAATAACGCATCTAACTGATCCAATTGCGGATCATTATGATATTTTTGTTTAAGCTGTTTTAACACTTCACTAAATTTTGTGAGTGAACCCTGCATATAAAGTGCTTTAGCGTAGCGTACACCAATTTTCAGGTTCTGACTTAGACTGTAGGCCTTGGCCAGTACCGGGACGGCAGTATCATAATCATTTTGCAATATGCAGACGTACCCGAGTGTGTCGAGTATTGAGGCTTGTTCCGGAGCATACTCAAGTGCATGCTCTGCATACTGGCGCGCTTCATTTAGACGCCGGTTTTGCAGAGCGAGAGTGTAAGCATATGCATTCAGGTAAGTTGGACTGTTTGGTTCTATTTCCAGCAAATGTTTGAGTGTCTGGTCCAGTTTTTCCCGGTCTTGAAAAGGATCAAGCAATAAGACTTGGGCATAGATCAGCTCCGGGTCATCTGGCAGGTTTTTGACTGCTTCATCAAGTAAGGCTAGCGCTGCTTTTTTATTTCCCGTCTTTTTCAAGATTTCTGCCTGAACCTGGTATAAAAAACTGGTGTGCTGTGGATAATTGACACGTTCCTGAGTAAGAAAACGCAAGGCATCATTCAGCTGGTTTTGCTTTTCAAAAATAGAGACTAGATTCCGTCGTGATACAGTGTATAGACTACCGTCCACCAGACGATAATAAGCTTTCGCTGTTTCGTAATGCTGTTTCCGCTCGGCATTTACTGCCAAATAGTAATAGGCCTCATTCTGATACTGATCAGAATAACGTAGCTCTACCAGATATTTTTCTGCCTGCTCATATTGTTTGAGGTCAATACTCGTTAATCCGGCAATAAATAATGCTTCTTCAGCATCTGGCCACTGTTTTAAAATACCTTGAAGCTTTTTTAAGGCTGATTCGGCCTGATTGGATTTGACCAGAAAACGGACCTCTGCCAGCCGGATATCCAAATTATATTTCTGTTTGCGGCTTGATTTTTCCAGCCATTGCTGGGCTGCTAGCTGGTCATTCTGAGCCATTAACAGGTTGGCCTTCATCAGAATAAAACCAGTAACTTTGGGCCGCTTGCGCAGTGCCTGATTGATAGTCACTAAAGCCTGCTCTAGCTGACCATTTTGTGCTTCCAGTCCAGCGATTAAAACCAGAATAGAAGGATTATTTTTTTCCTTACTGCTACGTAAGGCATTTAAAAGTATCTCGCGATCTTCTGGAAGCTCTGGGGCAATCCCTGCCAGAATCTGTTCCAGATCAGCATTTGGATCAATATTAAGAATTTTATTCAGGGTATCGGCGGCAAGCTCATATTCATGCGCTTTTAGAGAAATATGGGCCAGATAAAATAAAGCCGGGACATCTTGAGGTTCCTGAACTACCCAGTGTGTCGCGATGTCTAAGGCTGCTTTCAGATCATTCTGTTCGAGGGCAACATTCAGGGCACGCTGTTTGATAGTGGTTGAATTACTTTTAATGGCCAGTACAGTATAGTTATGCAACGCAGTAGGAATATCGCCATAAGCGAGTGCAAATTCGGCAATCATGCTTTGTTTTAAAGCATTATAGTTAGGATTTTCATGATAAATATCGCCCGATGCCCTAAGATGAGCGGTCGAGGCTATGCTACCTACCAGTAAGACTGTGGTAGAATATCGCCGTATAGTCATGCCGGATAGTCGGCTATTGATTTGACGCAATTTTTATTGATCCAGCTAATGCTTTTTATGACACCGATGTTGCACAATAACATAAATTTAGTGAAATGATGATCTGATATGTCTTTCTTTGCATTAGGGGTCAACCATCAAACTGCTTCTGTAGAGTTGCGAGAACAGATCGCTTTTAACCCTGAGCGGTTAAATGCTTTATTTGCCGAGCAAAGTCAGCATCCTGTCTTGAATGATATGGTGGTGGTCTCGACCTGTAACCGAACAGAAGTCTATGCCATGGCAGAGCATGCTGATATGGTATTGGACTGGCTCGCCCATGCAAATGGTTTAGATGTCAATCAGCTCATCAAACATACTTACCGTTATGAAGACGCTCAGGCGATTACTCACTTGATGCGTGTTGCCAGCGGTTTAGACTCTTTAATGTTGGGTGAACCGCAGATTCTGGGTCAAGTAAAACAGGCACTATCGATTGCAAAAGAAGCCCATATGGTTTCACCGGCACTAAACCGCATTTTTGAATATGCCTTCTATGCAGCTAAACGTGTACGCTCAGAAACTGCTGTAGGTAGTCATGCAGTCTCTATGGGTTATGCAGTTGCTCAGCTTGCCCTGCAGGTCTTTAGCCAGCCACAAGAGTTGACTGTAATGGTAGTGGCTGCTGGAGAGATGAACAGTTTAGTAGCTAAACACCTGGCTGAAATGGGTGTAGGTAAAATCCTGATCTGTAACCGTAGTCGCGAGCGAGCAGAGAACCTGGCGCAGGAGATTGCTCATCAGGTAGAGGTCGAGATTCTGGAATTTTCGGAACTGGCCAGTAACTTGTACCGTGCTGATGTAATCTCAAGCTGTACAGGCAGTCTGTATCAGGTAATTTCTTATCGTGATGTGAAAACAGCATTAAAAAAACGGCGCTACCAACAGATGTTAATGGTAGACCTGGCTGTACCGCGTGATATTGAGCCAAAAGTCGCGTCACTAGATGGTGTATATCTGTATGGCGTTGATGACCTGCAAAGTGTTATTGATGAGAACCTTGCCCAGCGACGTCAGGCTGCGGTTGAAGCTGAAATTATGGTTAACCAGCTGGCGACCCAGCTTATTACCCATCAAAAGGTCCAGCAGGCTGGCAGTACTATTGCTGCTTATCGTGAACAGGGCCAGCACTTGACTGAATATGAGTTGCGGTTGGCGCTAGAGCATTTGCAGGCCGGAAAAGATGCAGCTGAAGTCATGCAAAACTTTTCCCATCGTCTCACTCAGAAATTATTACATCCGACTTCAATTCTGCTAAAGCAGGCAGCTCAGGAAGAAGATCCCTCATATTTTGAGTGGTTACAGGACGGTTTGCAGGGGATATTTGACCGTCAGCGTAAACTGAAAAAATAATTTGAAAACAGCTTAAACCTTATGAATGCAATAGTCTTAAGCTGATTTTTTTGGTCAGTTCATTGAGTTGCTGCCGCAGATTGCGTGATTCAATAAGTGAAATGGGTGATTTTAGTTTCTGTTTTAAGTATTTTTCCTGCAGGCCCAAGGCATATTCTTTAGCAAGCTTGTCTGCCATTTCTGGTGCCGGAATCAGGCTTTCAATATTGGTACGCTGTAAAATATCCGCAACCGCATGACAATACATACTGCACGCGCCAAGCACATAATAGACAGCCAGTTCCTGATCATCCGGTAGTTCATCAAAGATTTTATCTAATGTTGCCAGTATTTGTGCCAGCAATTCATCCGGATGAATAAAAGCACGCAGAGTTTCAAAGTGAATATACAGATAAGGATGCCGTATCAGCATAGCGATGGCGAAATCTTCATCCTTGGTGCGGATATTAAAAGAGAGTGATGCATCATTGCTAAGTTTCGGAGTAAAACGCTTGCCTAGGCCGAGCTTTTCTTTAAATGACTGAGTGAGCAGATAGCGGAATGATCCCTGTTTAGGTAACAGGTCAGTAAGCTCCCTGAGCTCACCCATTACCTGACTTTTACCCTCAGGTGAAGAGACATCTCGCTGTTGCGTGAGATGTGCAAATACAAAATCGGATAATAGGGGAGCCTGTTCAAGTAAACGCTGAAAATTTTCCAGTCCTTCACGACGGATCAGAGAATCGGGATCATGCTGGTCGGGTAAAACAAAAAATTTCAGTTCACGGCCATCATTTAATAAAGGCAGGGCAATTTCCAGTGTTCGCCGGGCTGCCTTTTGACCTGCAGCATCCCCATCAAAAGCAATCGTAATCCGGTTATTCTGTCTGAATAAAATATTAAGATGTTCAGTATTGCTGGCTGTTCCAAGAGTTGCTACTGCACCGCTAATCCCGTATTGCTGCAATGCGATAACATCCATATAGCCTTCCACCATTAACCAGTCTTGAGCTTTCTGCTTGCGACCTTCATAAAGGCCGTACAATAACTGATTTTTATGGAAGACTTCGGAATCTGGCGAGTTAATATATTTGGGTTTGATCTCATCATTTAATGCACGTCCCCCAAAACCGACGACACGACCCTTACTGTCCCGGATTGGAAAAATAACCCGGTCACGAAGTAAGTCAAAGTCACGTCCGCTCTCACTAGAGCGAATCAGCCCTAGCTGTTTCAGACCTTCAATATCATAGGGGAATGCCTTTTCCAGATGCTGCCAGTCCTCTGGTGCATAGCCCAAGCGCCAGAACTGGACTGTATCTTGGCTTAAGCCGCGCTGTTTAAAGTAAAATTGTGCGCTTTGGCTTTTAGGTAACTGCTGTTCATAAAACTGAGCAATATTCTCTAGCAGGTCATACAGGTTACCTTCCTGTACTGGCACATCTGTCACATTTTCAAATTGTTCAAACGGATCAAAACTCTGAAATTCAGCGAAAGGATCAATCGGAGTATAAGGTGTATTTGTGATAGGAGACTGGATCTGTTCTTTAGCCTGCGCGGCAGGAGCCTGAACCGGCTTGCTAACTTTTTTGATTTCACGTTTATAGGACAGGCGCTTATTGTCCTGATTGTCTTTTGGCAGTTCAATACCAGTCTGGCTTGCCAGGTCTTTCATAACATCAACAAAATTACGGCTGTCGATATCCATTAAAAAACGTATGGCATTGCCATTGGCCTGACAGCCAAAGCAGTGGTAATACTGCTTGTCACGGTAGACATGGAAAGAGGGTGACTTTTCCTGGTGAAAAGGACAACAGCCAGAATAAGTCCGTCCGGTTTTTTTAAGTTTTACGCGTTGGCCAATCAGATCAACAATATCAGTACGATCCAGGATCTGATCAATCGTATGCTGTGGAATTGCCATAAGAAAAAGCCATTATTTTATATACTTTAACCATAAAAATGCTGACCTGAAGTCTTGCTTTAAGGACTATTCAGTTGCTATCACTTGAACTAAACAGTCCTGTACAGAATCTAGCCGTCTTTACTGAAAAAGAGAAGGGGGAAAGTATTTTAACTTTCCCCCCCGAAAAAAGCGACCATCTGGTCGAGATTATTCGTTTGGAGTTTCTGTAGCTATATCAGCCGGTGGTTTGGCGAGCATTGGTGTATGTTGTTGTCCATTTTCAGATTTACCGAGCATACCTAAGCTCAGACGGTTGAGCCAGCTACGTTCTTCTGAAGAATGACTAGAGGTTTCCTGCGATACTTCACTTGCAGTACTGTTTTTGGCTTCACGGCCAAAAATTCCCAGTGTGGCGCGGTTAAGCAGGCTGGCATCTCTGCGGGCGGCACGCAGGTTTACACTGCCATTACTACGCACCAGTTCCGGATAGTTTAGTTTTAAAACTTCTACATACTGCTGTGATGAAGCCTGATCGCCCAGCTTGTCATAAGCGTAAGCCATGGTAGCTAGAGCTTCTGGAATTTGAGGAGTCTGCGGATAGTGTTCAACTACCCACTGCGCCCGCTCCAGAGCAGCAACCCAAGCTTTACGCTTTAGATTATAGCGTGCTACGTTCATTTCATTTTCAGCCAGTTCCTGGCCAATAAACTTCATGCGCTGTGCAGCATCTACTGCATACTGACTGCTTGGATAGCGACGAATAAAATCAACAAAGTTCTGATAAGCTACCTTCAAATAGCTAACATCACGGTGTGATTGCTGCAAAGAAGTATAACGCAGCAAGCCATCATAATTCTGTTCCATGTTGGCTACACCACGTACGTAATAAGCGTAGTCAACATTAGGGTGCTGTGGATTTAAACGGATAAAACGTTCAGCCAGAGCAATCGCCCCTTCATAATCTTTTTGCTGGAATTTAACGTAAAGCAGCTCAAGTTGTGCCTGCTGCGCATATTGTCCGGTCGGGAAGTAGGTGTCCAGTGCCTCTAGCTGTTTTGCAGCATCAGAATATTGACCACGTTCAAGCGCACGTTCGGCTTTATTGAAATAAACCTGTTCGCTTGACTGTGGGCCAGTATCGACAACTTCTTTTTTTGGATTGCTGCTACAGCCCACTAATGCAGATGCTATGCCTAAAGATAAAGCAAGCATCGTAACTTTATAACGTGGTAGCGACATAAAAACTCCTCTGTTAATCGGGCAATGAGCTACAATTGCGCTATTAAACCACTTTTGTCTCGATGATCAAATGACTTCAGCACAATCTTCTAATTCTACTTTCCCTGAAACTGATTTCAATTTACTTGAAGATTCTGAGGATGCAGATAACCATACTTCAGAGCCGACTGCAACACGTTTATCGTTGCAGTTTCAATTGGATGAAAGCTATCTCGGGCAGCGTATTGACCAAGCAGCAGCACTGGTCTGGAATGAATTTTCCAGAGAGAAACTTAAGCAATGGATTAAAGACGGCCATTTGTTAGTAAATGGTAACAATGTCAAACCTAAATACAAGTGTGAGGGCAATGAGCTGCTTACGCTTGAGGCAGAGCTGGAAATTCAGACTGCCAGCCAGCCGGAAAATATTCCGCTTGATATTATTTATGAAGATGATGACATTATTGTCATTAATAAAACCGTAGGAATGGTCGTACATCCAGGTGCAGGAAATGGGTCGGGCACTCTGGTCAATGCGCTGCTTTACCATTATCCGAAATCTAATGAACTGGCCCGTGCCGGACTGGTCCACCGGATTGATAAAGATACTAGCGGTCTGCTGGTAGTTGCAAAAAACCTTGAGGCCCAGTTCTCTTTAAGCAAACAGTTGGCAAAAAAGACTGTCTACCGGATTTATGATTTAGTTGTTTATGGAAATATTGTAGCCGGTGGAACCATCGATGAGCCAATCAAACGCCATCCTGTCGATCGCGTTAAAATGGCCATATTACCGGGTGGTAAAGAAGCGGTTACTCACTATAACGTGAAAGAGCGATTTAAAGACTTTACCCGTGTTCAGGCGCAGCTTGAAACCGGTCGTACTCACCAGATCCGGGTCCATTTTAGTTATATCGGTTATGGCTTGGTTGGTGACCCGGTCTATATGAGCCGGGTACGTGTACCTGCCGGAGCTTCTGAAGAGCTGGCTGATACTTTGCGCAGTTTTAAGCGGCAGGCATTACATGCTGCCAAGCTTGGTCTGGTTCATCCGCGTACAGGCGAGAATATGATGTTTGAGGCGCCGTGGCCTGAAGACTTTAAGCATTTAATTGAAGTACTTCGTCAAGAGAATGCTGCTTATTAATTCATTAACACGGGAAATTTAACATGCAGTTTGTTTCAGGGCTTCCATCAGGTGTATATGCAGGACAGACACGTATCCGGCATCCAGGTACATTAGCTTCAGAAAAACCGGAACTTGCGGGCTTTAATCTGGCTTTGCACGTGCAGGATGATACGCAGCGAGTACAAGCTCACCGGATGATCTTGCTGGAAGAACTGGCAAGCTATGGTTTAGATAAAATCACATGGATGACTCAAACTCATAGCACGATCTGTCATACGGTTAATGAAGCACTTCCATTCGAAGCTCTTATTGGTGATGGTTTAATTACCCAGAAGAAAGCACATGCCTTGATGATGATGACAGCAGACTGCTTGCCTGTAGTGATGGGAAATGCACAAGGTACTGAAGTTGCCAATCTGCATGCGGGTTGGCGTGGACTTGCAGGTGGTATCATTGAAAATACTATTGCCACCATGCAAGACGGGCCTAGTTGGGCCTGGTTAGGCGCGGCGATCAGTCAGCCCTGTTTTGAGATTGGTGCAGAGGTCAAAGCAGCATTCTGTCATAAATATCCGGAAGTTGAATCGGCCTTTATATCAGGGAGCTCAGGGAAGTATTATGCCGATCTTTATGCAATTGCCCGTTATATTCTGCAACAGCAAGGTGTAAAGATGGTACTAGGAGGCGACCAGTGCTCATATCAGCAGTCTGATCAGTATTTTTCATATCGGCGAAACGCCCAGACCGGACGTATGGCAACATTTGTTTTTATGCAATCATCAGGATAAACCAGTCAGGTCCTTTATGCTCGCTACTTCAAACTCATTTGTAAATTTTTCCGGTATGAAAAAACCTCCAGTTGTGGAGGTTTTTTCATTGCAGGGTACTTATTTGTGGAAGATACGTGCCTTATCGCGCTGCCAGTCACGGTCTTTTTCGGTTGCACGCTTATCATGAAGCTGTTTACCTTTAACCAGCGCGATTTCAAGTTTGACTAAAGGTCCTTTCCAGTAACAGGCCAAGGGCACACAGGTATAACCTTTCTGGTTAACTGCACCCATTAATTTCTCGATTTCACGCTTAGATAAAAGCAGCTTGCGGGTACGGGTTGCTTCAGCAACAATATGGGTAGAAGCAGAAAGTAAAGGCTGAATCTGGGCACCAAACAGATAAGCTTCGCCATTTTTCAAAAGGATATAGCTTTCTGTCAGGCTCATACGTCCAGCACGTAATGATTTAACTTCCCAACCCTGTAACGACATGCCGGCTTCAAACTTTTCTTCAATAAAATAATCGTGGCGTGCGCGTTTATTCTGCGCAATTGTTCCACCATTATTTTTTTTCACAACTTTTACGTTCGCCATAATCATTAAATTCCAAAGTTGTACTTATTGTGCCGTAAAGTGCCAGCAAGAGAAAGTTTTTTCAAAAAGATGGGGATACTTCGCTAAAAAATCAAGTTTTTGTTAAACTAGGGCCCTGCACAATAAATTAGAGTATCAAGCGATGTCTAAAGCTCGCGTTATTTACCCGGGAACCTTTGATCCAATTACTAATGGCCATATTGATCTGGTAACCCGTGCAGCCAAAATGTTTGATGAAGTGGTGGTTGCCATTGCGATAGGACATCATAAAAATCCGGTATTTAGTCTAGAGGAGCGTGTAGCACTGGCGAAAGCTTCCTTAAGTCATTTAAGTAATGTCGAGTTTGTGGGTTTTGATGGGCTGCTGGTCAATTTCTTTCATGAGCAGAAGGCAACTGCAGTACTACGTGGACTGCGTGCGATTTCCGATTTTGAGTATGAATTTCAGCTGGCTAATATGAACCGGCAGTTAGACCCCCAGTTTGAAGCAGTTTTCTTAACACCTTCTGAACAATATTCCTTTATTTCATCGACACTGGTTCGTGAAATTGCTCGTTTAAAAGGTGATGTAAACAAGTTTGTACCCCCGGCAGTCGTTGAAGCCTTTGAACGTAAACATCAGCAAGGTTGGTAGCGTGTCTTTATATATTACTGATGAATGTATTAATTGTGACGTATGCGAGCCCGTATGTCCCAATGAAGCTATCTTTATGGGGGAGATGATTTATGAAATTCATCCTGACCTCTGTACTGAGTGTGTCGGACATCATGAGCAGCCTCAGTGCCAGCTGTTCTGTCCGGTTGACTGTATTCCCCATGATCCAAACCATGTGGAAACAGAAGATGAGCTAATGCAGAAATATAAAATGTTGACTGCTCAAAAAAGTGCGAGCAATTAACAGATAAATTTGATACTATGCGCGACGAAGTGAGCCGGACGGTCGCTGCTGTGGAGGTCTTCGTGACTAAAGCAGGGGAGGAAAGTCCGGGCTTCATAGGGCAGGGTGCCAGGTAACGCCTGGGCGGCGTAAGCCGACGGAAAGTGCAGCAGAGAGTAGACCGCCTCATTCGTGAGGTAAGGGTGAAAGGGTGCGGTAAGAGCGCACCGCGTATCTGGTAACAGTATACGGCATGGCAAACCCCACCAGAAGCAAGACCAAATAGGAATCCTGAGGTACGGCCCGTACTGGATTCGGGTAGGTCGCTTGAGCGTATGAGTGATTGTACGCCTAGAGGAATGACCGTCCTCGACAGAACCCGGCTTACAGGCTCACTTCAACAATTTTCCTGTAAATAAAGCTTGACCTGCTAAAGATAAATGCAGATAATGCGCGCACAGTTTTCGGCTATGTAGCTCAGTTGGTTAGAGCACCGCACTCATAATGCGGGGGTCACAAGTTCAAGTCTCGTCATAGCCACCATTTTTATAGACCACGTTCTCTAAAACGTGGTCTTTTTTTGTCTGTGTTTTTATCGTTTGAGTAGCGGGTAGAGGACTTTACTAGTCACAGGTTATTGAGCCGGTATCCAGTTTGATTTGTGGAAACCTTTCTGTATATGTATTTAAGATCTGTTGGCGTTGATCTTTGCCAAAGACCTGTTCCTGTAACTGTGTAATTTTCTTTTCACTCAAATATTGTCTAGCACAGTGCAGTGCTATCTGATTCTCCTTGGCAATACTGAGTTTTTGACTCTCTGTAATTTCATCAATTCGATAAAGCTTCTGCTGTGCCCGACTGAGCTGTGCCAAGCTGCGCTTTTGCTGCATACTAAGTAATTGCTGGTGATTAATCCATTTGGCTACATCCATACGTACGCCGTTATAATCTACAAAGATTGGACTAATCGCACTGCAGGCTGTAAATCCGGACAAGACAGTACTGGCGATCATCATTTTAATTTTCATGTTGTGTCCTGATAAGGTTCTCAAATTATTTTCTACGTAAAATCAAATATGTGTATTATTTTTCAGCAAAACACATCTTTTTGCTTAAAGACTGAGCATTCATTAAAGATAGTTCTTGACGCTGAGCAATGAAGTTTAGATAATGCGCACACAGTTTACGGCTATGTAGCTCAGTTGGTTAGAGCACAGCACTCATAATGCTGGGGTCACAGGTTCGAGTCCCGTCATAGCCACCATTTTAAAAGACCAGGCTCTCAGTCTGGTCTCTTTTTTTGTGCCTAAAAATTATTGTCAAATATTTTTGATTAATCATCAGCCCAATCTTATAAAAATTAAGCTTCAATATATTTATTGGTTTACCTGATACTGCCGGATGAGCTCTATTGTGTGCGGTGCTGCATAAAATGGTGATAACAGCTGATGCAATAATGGGTCAAGTATGTCATTTTGATCGAGCGCTTGCAGTACAGATGGAATGAAACGTAAACCTTCATTCATTAAGTCATCCTGGGTCAATCCTACGGCATTCAGCAGTTCTTTTAATGAATGTTCCTGGAAGTAGTGATAAAAAATATTCACACCTTCAAGGATCAGTTGCTGTAAATAGCTGCTTTCACGTAATTCCCGCCAAGATTCATAAAGTAATACAAAGAACTCTTCTATATCAATTGCAGTAAATTGCGACATACTGTCTTGCAGACTCTTGTATTTGAATTCCTGCCATACATGCATTGCAATATCATACAGATCTTCTGAAGGAAGCAGCAGAAGCTCACTGAGCTGTTCTTTAATTATATTTGCAAGCCTGAATTCGAGCTTGGCTTCAATAGTCTGCTGCTGTTCCTGCATAAACTGTAAAACCCGTTGCTGAATACCTGCCACTTTATATTTGCTATAACGTAACTGATTTAACCACGGGGTCTTGCTTTCAATAATATAAGTCGCCATTTGCAAACAGACTTCATCTACCTGCTGACTCTGTAGTAATAAATCGCGTAAATATAAGCGGACATTTGTCAGCTCGACGAGCTTTGTAAGCCAGAATTGATATTGCTGATCTGAAATAAGATCTTGAAGTTCAGTATCCGACTGTAGGGCGTACTGATGCAGCTTTTGCGACATTATTCCGATCAGTTCCAGTATTTCTGCACCCAGATTCATTTCAAAGGCGTAGCGTTGTACCACAGCATGGAGCTGAGACACATTGATTACTTGTTTAAGCTGCACCTTTTCCGAATAATGATAAAGCTGCTGGATCAAAATTTTTAAAGCTGGATGATCTTTAGAATAAATATAGTGTTGTTTTAAAAACTTCACCTGCTCAAGCAAAAGTGCTTGAGCAAGTTCATTTGGAGTGATTTTATAAGTCTTTTGATTATTAGACACCAGGTTTCCAGCCATTTACTATCGGATAACGTCGATCCCGTCCGAAAGCACGTGAGCTGATCCGCGGACCAATCGCACCTTGTCGGCGTTTGTACTCATTACGGTCAACCAGTTTAATTACCTTCTCAACGGTTGCCCGTTCAAATCCTTTGGCAATAATATCTTCCTGACTCATATCTTCTTCGATATAAGCATAAAGAATTGCATCCAGAATATCATAAGGCGGTAAAGAGTCTTGATCTTTCTGATCTGGACTTAATTCTGCTGAAGGTGGACGGGTAATTACACGTTCAGGTATAACTGGTACTTCACTTAAACTGTTTCGATATTTGGCCAGTTCGAAAACGATAGTTTTATAAACATCTTTTAATACCGAAAAACCACCTACCATGTCACCATACAATGTACAGTAACCTACAGCTACTTCAGACTTGTTACCGGTAGATAGAACCAGATTACCAAACTTGTTAGATAGTGCCATGAGCAAAGTGCCACGGGCACGTGCCTGTAGGTTTTCTTCTGTCGTATCTGCCGGACTGTTTCCAAAGAATGGATATAGAGTCTGCAAGAAGCCATTCACAATCGGATTGATTTCAGCAATGCCAAAAGTTACACCCATAGTCTTGGCCTGTGCTGCAGCATCTTCAACAGAAATTTGTGCGGTATAAGTATAAGGCATCATTACTGCCTGGACCTTGTCGGCTCCAATCGCATCAACAGCAATAGCTAAGGTCAGGGCAGAGTCGATTCCGCCAGATAACCCGAGAATAACGCCGGGGAAGCCGGAGCGCTGGATATAGTCACGGGTTGCCATTACCAACGCCTGATAAATCTCGGCCATAGTGTCAAGCTCAGGTGCGATTTCCTGAACTATAAAGGCGTCTTTATCTGCACTATATTCGGCGTAGTGCAGGCATTCTTGAAAGCTAGGTGCACGTGTAACCAGTTCACCTTGCGGGTTTAATACAAAACTTGACCCATCAAAAATAATATCGTCTTGGCCACATACCTGGTTCACATACACCAGATTAAAATTGAGCTGTTTGACCAGCTGCTGCATGGTCTGAATACGATGTTGTGGCTTGCCTACTTCATATGGTGAGGAATTGAGCACCAGTACGGTCTGTGCCTTAAGCTGGGTTAGCTGCTGCACTGTATTGATTGACCAGATATCTTCACAGATCAATACAGCAAACTTGTGTTCCATATATTCAAATACAAGTTGCTGGTTACCAGGAGCAAAATAACGTTTTTCATCAAATACGCTATAATTCGGCAGGTTTTGTTTATTATAAACCCCTAGTACTTGACCATCTTTAACCACAGCAGCCGAGTTATATCGCTGCCCGGTTTCAGCCTGATTAACAAAGCCAAATACCATGACGATATCTTTAACTTGTCCCAGCGTTTCAAAAACCTTTTGTGTACGTTTGCTCAGACTTGGACGCAACAATAAATCTTCAGCTGAGTAACCTACTGTGCACAGTTCTGGAAAAACAATAATATCAGCACGCTGTTTTTTCGCTTCATTTGCCTGCTCAACCATTTTCTGAGCATTAAGTTCAAAGTTACCAGTATGTGGAGAGAACTGAGCCAGGGCGATCTTAAAACTTTTCATTCACACCTAATCCTATTTCTATAGGGTATAAAATACACAACATGTTGATTTAGAAGTTATAATTTTCCAACTTCGTGTACACATATTAAAAACAATTAAACAAATAAAATTTAATAGGTTGATATAACACACTTGTCTGCTATACAACGAAAAAAGAACAAGATTTTGCCGTATTGTAGTCGAAAAAAATACATATTCTAGTATTTAAATATGTACTTATAAAATATCTTATTTCAGGCAAAGGTTTATGGCACTTTTTTTACAGCATGTAGCTAAACGTTTAATGAATATATTTATTATTAAAAGACGCTTGCTTACTCCGGGAGAGCGTGAATTAGCCTATTCTGTATTTCACTCCAGTTTGAAACTTGATCATATTGAAATCATTGCTCATCACGCGATTTTAAAAAACTATGCAATGAGCCTAAACGGTCATATCTATTTTAACATTCAGGACTGGCGCGAAGATTTTTCTATGGCTCCATTGTCCATACAATCCTGGCTGATCCATGAACTTACTCACGTTTGGCAATACCAGCAGGGAATGAACGTGATCCGTAATGCCGTATTTAACCGTCGTTATCAATACATACTGCAACAAGGAAAGCAGTTTTTTGAATATGGTATAGAGCAGCAGGCACAGATGGTACAGGATTATTTTTTAAGGCGAGTCAAAGGGCAGGAGTGTTCGGCTTATGAAGCCTGCATCCCTTTTTTAAATAAACAGATGGCATAAAAAAAGCCACCCTGAGGTGGCTTCCTGAAGTCTAATTCATGTTGAGATGAATTAACGACCTTCGATATCGCGTTGAGTTTCGCCAGTATAAAGCTGACGAGGGCGACCGATTTTGTATGGACCAGAATGCATTTCTAACCAGTGGCTGATCCAGCCCACGGTACGTGCAAGTGCAAAGATCACAGTAAACATTTCAGTCGGGATACCAATCGCTTTAAGGATGATACCTGAGTAGAAATCTACGTTAGGGTATAGGTTACGTTTAATGAAGTATTCATCAGACAGGGCAATACGTTCAAGTTCCATAGCCAAAGCGAGCTGTGGATCATTGATGCCAAGTGCACCCAGTACTTCGTCACAAGTTTCTTTCATGACTTTAGCACGTGGATCGAAGTTTTTATAAACTCGATGACCGAAGCCCATGAGTTTAACTTCTTTAGTTTTCACTTTTTCCATGAAGTCAGCAACGTTTTCTACCGAGCCGATTTCATCAAGCATCTTAAGAACAGCTTCGTTCGCGCCACCATGAGCTGGTCCCCAGAGCGCAGAGATACCAGCAGCGATACATGCATACGGGTTAGCGCCAGTAGAACCTGCCAGACGTACTGTAGACGTTGAAGCATTTTGTTCATGATCTGCGTGCAGCGTGAAGATACGGTCCATTGCTTTTGCAAGGATCGGATCAACTTTATAATCACGGTCAGCTGGAGTCGCAAACATCATGTGAAGGAAGTTTTCAGCATAGCTCAGATCGTTACGTGGGTAAACGAAAGGCTGTCCGATGGTGTACTTGTAGCTCCACGCAGCAAGTGTAGGAATCTTAGAGATCAAGCGGATCGCAGTGATTTCACGGTGATCAACATTTTCAATATCCAGATTGTTGTGATAGAACGCAGACAGCGCACCAACCACACCTACCATAATGGCCATCGGGTGTGCATCACGGCGGAAACCATTATAAAAGCGGCTTACCTGATCATGAACCATAGTGTGGTTGCGAACTTTTGCATCGAACTCTGCTTTTTGTTCAGGAGTTGGCAGTTCACCATTTAGAAGCAGGTAGCAAGTTTCAAGATAGTCAGCTTTAGTTGCCAGCTGATCAATCGGGTAGCCGCGGTGCAAAAGAATGCCTTTATTACCATCGATGAACGTGATCTTAGATTCACAAGAAGCTGTCGCCATGAAACCAGGATCAAAAGTAAAGTGACCTGAGGCCAACACATCTTTAACGTCGATTACATCTGGGCCCAATGTGCCGCTGTAAATTGGTAATTCAATTTCTTTGCCATCAAGCTTAAGAACGGCTTTTTTGCCAGTTGCTTCAGACATTCAATAGATCTCCTGTCCTGGTGGATATTTTATCTGATTCGTTACTAATCTTTTAATGCGAACCAGACGGATCAAAAATTGCTACTAAGATTAGTGAGTACTGAAATTTTGTCAATTATACTTATGGATAAAAAATGACGTGCCCACATGGGTTTAGTCATTATAATCAAGTAAGGAAAGTATGAATAAAATCACAGCACCAGCTGGCTATAATAAGTCAAATTACAGGGCAGGTGCAGAAAAAAATAGGGTAGTTGCCGTAAATGTAAGCAAATTTTTATCCTTAAAATGTATTTTATTTCCTTCTTAAGAGAAACATGATTGTGACAAAAGATGATGAAACCTTTAACTTATTTAGTTTAGTAAGATTTAAAAGACTTTTATGGGTCATAGAAAAAACAAATAAATACTTTCGAAAAAAATGTTTGATTGTATAAAAAATGACTTATAAATTAATCTAAAATTGTTTATAAAATAGTCATTTCAGATTTTATAATCGATTGAGCTTATCCATTTTTAAACAAAGAAAGGCATTTAAAAAGTTTAAATTATGACTGTTTAAGCCATAAATAATGGAGTCAGTAAACGTGTAGTTTGCTTTTATCAATTGTTCTAAGAGCATTTCAGCCTATAATTACTTTAAAAGCACATAAGGTTTAATAAAAATATTAATTAATATAAGTATTTGCTTTTATTCATCTTTAGTCTAAAACATTTGTTTTATCTTTTTATATTTTCCGATCAGGTTAAATTGTATATTAATTTAAATGAATGAGTGACTTAGCTTGAATTTTTCTGCTCTGTGGTAAGCTATAATTACTTATTTTATTGTTAATGATTCTTATTTAATGAGATTTTTATAGAAAAGCGCCAGTTGATTGTTTGTATTTTGACAGACCACGTTTTATAATTCGATGTCGTTTATAAGTCTTAGGCATTTGCTTGCCTGACAATGCCAGCTTTCCTTCGAATTAATTCCAACAAACTCCAGCTGGAGTTTTTACCTACAGGATGCCCGCTGTGAAAAGCAACAGACCTGTCAATTTGTCCATGGGTCAGGTGTTAGCAGTAAACTTACGCTCACCCGTGGCTATTGCATCAATTTTGCACCGTATTTCCGGTGTGATCGTATTCTTACTCATTCCAGTTCTTTTATGGCTCTTAGATAAGTCATTATCTTCACCGGAAGGTTTTGCTCAAGTTCAGGAAATCTTTAGCGGTTTCTTCGTACGTTTTATCGTATGGGTATTTGTAGCTGGTTTGATTTATCACTTCTTCACTGGTCTTAAGCACTTGCTTGCTGATATCGGTGTGGGTGAAGGCCTGCAAAGTGGTCGTACTGCAGCTACAATTTCATTGGCTCTGTCTGTGATTGGTATCATCGCAGCCTTTGTATGGATTATGTTCTGATGAAAAGTGCTACAGGATTAACAGGTTCGGGTTCTCGCGACTGGTACATTCAGCGTATTAGTGCTGTGGTACTGGCAGCTTATACTGTTGTGGTTTTAGGATGGATCCTACTAAATGGCGGATTCACTTACGAGCAATGGTCTGGCTTTATGATGACAGTGCCAATGAAAATATTTTCATTGTTGGCGATCTTATCACTTATCGGACACGCATGGATTGGCATGTGGCAGGTGTTTACAGATTATGTAACTACTCGTCAGATGGGACCTTCAGCTAATGGTTTACGCCTTGTGCTTACGTCTGCAGTCATTATTGCTGTGTTTGTGTACGCAATCTGGGGTATCCAGATTTTCTGGGCGAATTGATAGGAAGATATCATGGGCGCGATAACCCCTAAAGAAGATTATTCAAATATTCAAAACCTCACTTTCGATGCAGTCATTGTAGGTGGTGGTGGTTCAGGTATGCGTGCTTCTTACCAGCTTGCTCAAGCAGGTTTGCGAGTTGCAGTACTGACCAAAGTATTCCCGACCCGTTCCCATACAGTTGCAGCGCAAGGTGGTATCGGCGCATCACTGGGTAACATGCAGGACGATAACTGGCATTACCATTTTTATGACACTGTAAAAGGTTCAGACTGGTTGGGTGACCAGGATGCAATCGAGTTCATGTGCCGTGAAGCACCGAAAGTTGTTTATGAACTTGAACACTTAGGTATGCCTTTTGACCGTAACGCAGATGGTACAATTTATCAGCGTCCATTTGGTGGTCACTCTGCAAACTATGGTGAAAAGCCAGTTCCACGTGCCTGTGCAGCAGCTGACCGTACTGGTCACGCACTTTTGCATACGCTATATCAAAGCAACGTGAAAATGGGAACTCAGTTCTTCGTTGAATGGATTGCTCTTGACTTGATCCGTAATGAAGAAGGTGAGGTACTGGGTGTAACAGCAATTGACCAGGAAACAGGTAATATTGCTGTGTTCCAGGCAAAAGCAACGCTGTTTGCTACAGGTGGTGCTGGTCGTGTTTACCGTGCATCTACTAATGCCTATATTAATACAGGCGATGGTCTGGGTATGGCTGCTCGTGCTGGTATTCCATTACAGGATATGGAATTCTGGCAATTCCACCCGACAGGTGTCGCGGGCGCAGGTGTATTGCTGACTGAAGGTTGTCGTGGTGAGGGTGCAATCCTTCGTAATAAAGACGGCGAACCGTTCATGGAACGTTATGCACCGACTTTAAAAGACTTGGCACCACGTGACTTTGTATCACGCTCTATGGACCAGGAAATTAAAGAAGGTCGTGGCTGTGGTCCAAAGGGTGATTATATCTTGCTTGATATGACTCACTTGGGTGCGGATACAATCATGAAGCGTTTGCCGTCTGTATTCGAGATTGGTAAAAAATTCGCAAACGTTGATATTACTAAAGAGCCGATTCCGGTGGTACCCACTATCCATTACCAGATGGGCGGTATCCCAACTAATATGCATGGCCAAGTTGTACTGCCTGAACCAGGTACAGACAACTACACCAAGCCAGTAAAAGGTTTCTATGCTATTGGGGAATGTTCTTGCGTATCTGTACATGGTGCAAACCGTCTAGGTACAAATTCATTGCTTGACCTGGTGGTATTTGGTAAGGCTGCGGGCGAACATATTATTGATTACGTGACTAAACATCACGGTGATGAATATGCTCCGCTGCCAACTAATGTTTTACAGCAGACCGTAGCCCGTATACGCAAGCTGGACGAATCTACTGCTGGTGAAAATGCACAAGAAGTAGCTGATGCGATTCGTGATATTGTTCAGGATCATGCAGGTGTATTCCGTACTCAAGCCTTGCTTGATGAGGGTGTTAAGCAGATTCTTGCGATTGAACCACGCGTTCGTAATATTCACTTGAAAGACAAATCTAAAGTATTTAACACTGCGCGTATTGAAGCTCTGGAAGTTGAAAACTTGTATGAGGTAGCAAAAGCCACCTTAATTTCAGCAGCTGCGCGTAAAGAATGTCGTGGTGCTCATACTGTGGTTGATTACGAGTTACCAGCAGATCACCCGACCTATTCATATGGTCGTCGTGATGATGAGTGGATGAAACACACTCTGTGGTACTCGGTAGATAACCGTTTGGAATATAAGCCAGTGCGTTTCAACCCGCTGACTGTTGATCCAATTCCACCAGCACCGCGTACATTCTGATCAGGAGTATAAAGATGAGTAGAGGTACTCGTACATTTCACATCTACCGCTATGATCCTGATAAGGATAAAGCGCCGTACATGCAAACTTTCAAGCTTGAGCTGACTGATAAGCACCGTATGTTGCTTGATGCTCTGCTGGCGTTAAAAGTACAGGACGAAAGTCTGACTTTCCGCCGCTCTTGCCGTGAAGGTATTTGTGGTTCGGATGGTGTAAATATCAATGGTAAAAATGGTTTGGCTTGTCTTGAAAACTTGAATGACCTGCCAAATGAAATTACTATTCGTCCATTACCGGGTCTGCCAGTAATCAAAGATCTGGTTGTTGATATGAACCAGTTCTACGAGCAGTATAACAAAATCCAGCCATTCCTGATTAATAATCAGCCTGCACCGCCAAAAGAGCGTTTACAGACTCCGGAAGAGCGTGATCATCTGAACGGTCTGTATGAATGTATTTTATGTGCATGCTGTTCTACTGCATGCCCATCATTCTGGTGGAATCCTGATAAATTCCTGGGACCGTCAGCATTGCTAAATGCTTATCGTTTTATTATTGACTCGCGTGACACAGCGACTCAAGACCGTCTGGCACGTATGGATGACCCGTTCAGTCTTTTCCGTTGTAAAGGTATTATGAACTGCGTATCTGTTTGCCCTAAAGGTTTGAATCCGACTAAGGCAATTGGTCATATCCGTAATATGCTACTTGATCAAGCCGGTTAATTAATCCCTAAAAAAGAGCGTACATCACAGGTGTGCGCTCTTTTTGTTCATTTGTGTAAAAGACAGGGGACTTTATTTGTAATTCGCTCTATTTTTTATATAAAGCACCGTATGTTAAAGCATAAAATTTTTAATGTATTTAGCCAATTTATAGGAGGTATGTGTCAAAAAAATCAATCCAATCTGGAGTTCATGTTACGATATAACACACAGTTATATTTGAAAAAAATGATCATTTTATTGTTTATTTATTAAGCAGATTGAGGGTGGTTGATTAAAATTTTACTAAAAGTTGCTTTAGAAAAGCTAATTCGCCGATTTATCTTTTCTAAGACGATTTTGCAAAAAAATTGCTCGGTATTGCCGAGTATATAAATGAATGATGATGCAGGTAAGAGCGTTATGATTCATAACACACACCGGTCAATTCTGGTGTGATTATAGCGCCCGTGGTCTGAGTACCGAGTGGGTATTAATGTCATTTTACCAATTTGGCATTATCAAGCATGGGTATGCTTAACAAGCAACCTGTAATGTTTTTGCAATAGGAAATGGGTCCACAAATGCAAGAAGTTGCTGACGCATTGCGTCTTGACACTGAACTTTCCGCTGATAGTGCAGCGTATATTGAAGAGCTTTACGAGCAGTACCTGACTTCTCCGACCTCAGTAGGTGAGGATTGGCGCCAGTATTTTGATAAATTCCCTAAAGGTGATCAGCCTCACAGCAATGTACGTGAGCAATTCCTGTTATTAGGACGTAATGGTAGCCGTGGACAACCAGTTGCGCAAAGTGCAGTAAGCTCTGAACATGAACGTCGTCAGATTGGTGTGTTGCAATTAATTGCAGCTTACCGTAACCGTGGGCACCAGAGAGCCAAATTGGATCCGTTGGGCTTGGCAAAACGTGAAGATGTTCCTGATCTTGACCTGTCTACACATGGCTTGACCAAATCTGATCTGGATACTGTATTCAATACAGGTAATCTGGCAATTGGCAAGACGGAAGCTACCCTTGGTGAAATGATTGAAGCAATGGAAGCAACTTATTGCGGCTCAATCGGTGCCGAGTATATGCACATTGTTGATACCAAGGAAAAGCGCTGGATTCAGCAACGTCTTGAAGGTGTACGCGGTAAATATGATTTTACTGCTGACCAGAAAAAATTATTTCTTGAGCGTTTAACTGCAGCTGAAGGCCTAGAAAAATTTCTGGGTAATAAATATGTAGGTGCTAAACGCTTTGGTGTGGAAGGTGGTGAATCTTTCATTCCTATGGTCAATGAACTGATCCAGCGTGCCGGCTCAGTGGGCTGTAAAGAAGTTGTGATTGGCATGCCACACCGTGGCCGTTTAAACCTCCTGGTCAATATTATGGGTAAAAACCCGGCTGACCTGTTTGGTGAGTTTGAAGGCAAAATGCTGAATAAGAAAGGTTCTGGTGACGTTAAATATCACCAAGGCTTTTCTTCAAACGTAATGACTCCAGGCGGTGAAGTACACCTTGCCCTGGCATTTAACCCATCCCATCTTGAAATTGTTGGACCTGTAGTTGAAGGTTCAGTGCGTGCACGTCAAGTACGTCGTAAAGATATTGGTGGTGACGATGTATTGCCATTAATTGTACATGGTGATGCTGCATTTGCAGGTCAGGGCGTGAATATGGAAACTTTCCAGATGTCACAGACCCGTGGTTATACTGTAGGTGGTACGGTTCATATCATTGTGAACAACCAGGTTGGTTTTACAACTTCTGACCCGCGTGATGCGCGTTCAACTGAATACAGTACTGACGTTGCCAAAATGATTCAGGCACCTATCTTCCATGTGAATGGTGATGACCCTGAGGCAGTAATTTTTGCTACTCAATTGGCGCATGATTTCCGCCATACTTTCCGTAAAGATGTAGTAATTGACCTGTTCTGTTATCGTCGTCGTGGCCATAATGAGGCGGACGAGCCAGCAGCAACTCAGCCAATCATGTATCAGGTTATCAGCAAGAAACCGACAACCCGTACTTTATACGCAGACAAACTTGTTCAGGAAAATGTTCTGGACCGTGCTGCTGCTGACAAGATGGTTGAAGATTATCGTGCTGATCTTGAAGCAGGTAATCATGTTGCCAGTGCACTGGTTCTTGAGCCAAATACCAAAATGTTTGTGGACTGGGCTCCATATCTTGGCCATGATTATACCGATGACTGGGATACCTCATTTGACTTGACTCGCCTGAAACAGTTGGGCGAAGGCATGCGTAAACTTCCTGAAGGTTTCGTAATGCAGCGTCAGGTTCAAAAAGTAATTGATGACCGCCTGAAAATGCAAACTGGTGAAATGCCATTAAACTGGGGTGCTGCTGAAACTCTGGCTTATGCAACATTGCTAGACGAAGGTTATCTGGTACGTATTACCGGTGAAGATGTAGGTCGTGGTACCTTCTCACATCGTCATGCCAAACTTCATAACCAGACAGATGGTTCCACTTACATTCCGCTTTGCCATGTAAAAGAAAACCAGCCACGTTTTGCATTATATGATTCGTTGCTGTCTGAAGAGGCTGTACTTGCTTTTGAATATGGTTATGCAACCACTATTCCGCACGGCCTAATTATTTGGGAAGCACAGTTTGGTGACTTCGCAAACTGCGCCCAAGTCGTGATTGACCAGTTTATTGCTTCTGGTGAAACTAAATGGGAACGTGTATGTGGTCTGACCATGTTACTTCCACATGGTTACGAAGGACAGGGCCCTGAGCACTCATCTGCTCGTCTTGAGCGCTTCTTGCAGCTATGTGCAGAAGACAACATGCAGGTCATTACTCCAACAACGCCTGCACAGATTTTCCATGCGCTGCGTCGTCAGGCAGTACGCCCGATCCGTAAACCAATGATCGTTATGTCTCCTAAGTCGCTGCTTCGTCATAAACTGGCAACTTCGACTCTGGAAGAGCTGGCAACAACTTCATTCCAGACAGTGATTGATGAGATCGATACACTTAACAAGGCCGACGTCACCCGTCTGGTGCTCTGTGGTGGCAAAGTCTACTATGATCTGCTTGAAAAACGTCGTGAGCAGGAACTGAACAATACTGCAATCGTTCGTATTGAACAGTTGTATCCATACCCAGAAAAACGCCTTGCTGAAGTTCTTGCCTCTTATCCAAACGTGAAAGAACTCGTGTGGTGTCAGGAAGAGCCGAAAAACCAAGGGGCCTGGTTATTTATTGCGCCGCGTTTATATGACGACGTAATGAAAACAGGTAAGCAAGTCCGTATTAGTTACGCAGGACGTGAAGCATCTGCAGCACCTGCATGTGGCTCACCTTATTTGCACGCAAAACAACAAGCTCAGCTTATCAATAATGCTCTAGCAATCGAAGCTGAACAATCAGGAGATTCTAAATAATGGCAACCGAAATTAAAGCCCCGGTATTCCCAGAGTCAGTTGCTGACGGCACGATCGCAACTTGGCACAAGAAAGTCGGTGAAGCTGTTTCACGTGATGAAGTCATCTGTGACATCGAAACTGACAAAGTTGTTCTAGAAGTGGTTGCCCCTGCAGACGGTGCTCTGGTTGCTATTGTTAAAGATGAAGGCGACACAGTTCTTTCTGATGAAGTAATTGCACAGTTTGAAGCAGGTGCCGGAGCTACAGCAGAGCCAGCTCAAACAGCAATAACTTCTGATGGAAATGTGGAAAATGCATCTGCCAATACAGAAGCTGGTCCAGCTCCTGTAGTTGAGCGCAGCCAGCCTGTACAGGATCAGGCACCTGCTGTACGTAAAGCTTTGACTGAAACAGGTATTAACGCTTCTGATGTTTCTGGTACAGGCCGTGGTGGTCGTATTACTAAAGAAGACGTAGCAAACCATCAGCCTAAACCAGCTGCTGCAGCTCAGCCTCAAGCGCTTAGCGTAGCTGTAGGTGAGCGTATTGAAAAACGTGTTCCGATGACACGTCTGCGTAAACGTGTTGCTGAGCGCCTGCTTGCAGCAACACAAGAAACAGCAATGTTGACTACGTTTAATGAAGTTAACATGAAGCCAATCATGGATATGCGTAACCAGTATAAAGATGCGTTTGAAAAACGTCATGGTGCGCGTCTGGGCTTTATGTCTTTCTTTGTGAAAGCAGCAACTGAAGCGTTAAAACGCTATCCGGCAGTCAATGCTTCAATTGATGGCGACGATATCGTATATCATGGTTTTTATGATATTGGCGTAGCAGTTTCTTCTGATCGCGGTCTTGTAGTACCTGTACTGCGTGATACTGATCGTATGAACTACGCTGAAGTTGAAAACGGTATTCGTGCATATGCTGGCAAAGCGCGTGAAGGTAAACTTGCAATTGAAGATATGACTGGTGGTACTTTCACAATTACCAACGGTGGTACTTTTGGTTCGCTACTTTCTACTCCGATTTTGAATACGCCACAAACTGCGATTCTGGGTATGCATAAAATCCAAGAGCGTCCTATGGCTGTAAACGGACAGGTGGAAATTCTGCCAATGATGTATTTGGCATTATCTTATGATCACCGCTTAATCGATGGTAAAGATGCAGTAGGCTTCCTTGTGACAATCAAAGAATTGTTAGAAGAGCCAGCTAAACTTATCCTTGATCTTTAATACTTACCAGCAAAATAAACCAGGATAAAGTCTCCCTTTATCCTGGCACTTGGAGATAAATATGTCTCAACAGTTTGATCTTGTTGTGATCGGTGGTGGTCCAGGCGGTTATGAAGCAGCAATTCGTGCTGCACAGCTGGGCTTCAAAGTTGCTTGTATTGAAAAACGTATTCATAAAGGTAAACCATCTCTGGGTGGGACCTGTCTAAACGTTGGTTGTATCCCATCTAAAGCATTGCTTGACTCTTCTCATCGTTATGAAGATACCGTTGATCATTTGGGTGATCATGGTATTACAACAGCTGAAGTGAAATTTGACCTTGAAAAGATGCTTGCTCGTAAAGACAAAGTAGTAGAGCAACTGACCGGTGGTGTAGCTCAGCTACTTAAAGGTAATGGGATTGAGTGGCTGCAAGGTACAGGTAAACTGCTGGCAGGTAAAAAAGTTGAGTTTGTACCATTTGAAGGTGAGACTCAGGTTCTAGAACCTAAATATGTAATTCTGGCATCTGGTTCTGTACCAGTAAATATTCCTGTTGCTCCTGTAGATCAAGATCTGATTGTAGATTCTACCGGTGCACTTGAATTCCCTGAAGTTCCTCAGCGTTTAGGGGTAATCGGTGCAGGTGTAATTGGTCTTGAGCTAGGTTCAGTATGGCGTCGTCTGGGTTCAGAAGTTGTTGTATTTGAAGCTATGGATGCATTCTTACCAATGGCTGATAAAGCACTGGCTAAAGAATTCCAGAAAATCCTGACTAAGCAGGGTCTGGACATCCGTATTGGTGCGAAAGTTTCTGGTACTGAGATCAATGGTCGCGAAGTAACTGTTAAATACAGCCAGGGCGGTGAAGACAAAGAACAGACTTTTGATAAGCTGATTGTGTGTGTAGGCCGTAAAGCTTATGCAGAAGGTCTGTTAGCTGAAGACTCAGGTATAAAACTGACAGAACGTGGTCTGGTAGAAGTAAATGATCATTGCGCAACTTCTGTTGAAGGTGTTTATGCGATTGGTGATTTGGTTCGTGGTCCAATGCTTGCACATAAGGCAATGGAAGAAGGCGTAATGGCTGTTGAGCGTATCCATGGCCACGCTGCACAAGTAAATTATGACACTATCATCAGTGTAATCTATACCCATCCGGAAGCAGCATGGGTCGGTTTAACTGAAGAGCAGGCAAAAGAAAAAGGCCACGACGTTAAAACTGGCCAATTCCCGTTTGCTGTGAATGGTCGTGCACTTGCTGCAGGTGAAGGCGCAGGTTTTGTAAAATTTGTTGCTGATGCTAAAACTGACCGTCTACTGGGTATGCACGTAGTAGGTCCGGCTGCCTCTGACATCGTTCATCAGGGTATGATTGCCCTTGAATTTGTATCAAGTGTTGAAGACTTGCAGTTAATGACTTTTGGTCATCCAACTTTCTCTGAAGTTGTGCATGAAGCAGCTCTTGCAGTCGATGGACGTGCAATTCACGCAATTCAGCGTAAACGTAAATAAGATTAAAGAAAGAGCGGTTCAAGAGCCGCTCTTTTTTGCTTCATGGGTTGCAATGATTGGAACAACCCTCTAAATATAAAGACAAGATTAAATAATTGCTAATGTGTACCGTGATGGAAGGGTACATAGAAGTATGGATAAGAAAGTAGAACTAGTAAAAGGTAAGTAAATGAATTTACATGAGTATCAAGCCAAAGCGCTATTAAAAAAATATGGTATGCCTGTTCAGGAAGGTATTTTAGCAACCAATGCTGATGAAGCTGTTGCTGCCTTTGAACAGCTTGGTGGAAAGTTTGCAGTCATTAAGGCCCAGGTGCATGCAGGTGGCCGTGGTAAGGCCGGTGGTGTACAGGTTGTTAAGTCAAAAGAAGAAGCCGCAGATTATACCAGTCGTATTATTGGTACACGCCTAGTCACCTACCAGACAGATGCCAATGGCCAGCCAGTCAATAGCGTACTGGTCTGTGAAGACGTTTATCCTGTGGAGCGTGAATTATACTTGGGTGCTGTGGTTGACCGCTCTACTCGTCGCATTACCTTTATGGCATCCACCGAAGGTGGTGTTGAAATTGAAAAAGTTGCAGAAGAAACACCTGAAAAAATTATTAAAGTTACAGTAGACCCTCTGGTCGGCCTGCAACCATTTCAGGCACGGGAGGTAGCCTTTGCACTGGGTTTGAAAGATGGCCAGATTAATCAGTTTGTTAAGCTGATGACAGGGGCTTACCATGCTTTTGTAGAAAATGATTTTGCCCTGTTTGAAATTAACCCGCTGTCTGTGCGTGAAAATGGTGACATTCTTTGTGTAGATGCCAAGGTGGGCATTGATTCCAATGCACTGTATCGCTTACCAGAGGTCTCTGCGCTACGTGATAAGTCTCAGGAAAATGAACGCGAGCTTAAAGCTTCTGAATTTGACCTGAACTATGTAGCCTTAGAAGGCAATATCGGCTGTATGGTAAATGGTGCCGGTCTTGCTATGGCAACTATGGACATCATCAAATTATATGGTGGACAACCAGCCAACTTTCTAGATGTAGGTGGTGGTGCAACGAAAGAGCGGGTGATTGAAGCATTTAAAATTATCCTTGCTGACAGCTCTGTTCAGGCAGTATTAATCAATATTTTTGGTGGTATTGTACGCTGTGACATGATTGCAGAAGCAATTATTGCTGCGGTTCAGGAGGTGAACGTAACTATTCCTGTAGTCGTACGACTTGAAGGTAACAATGCCGAGCTTGGCGCCAAGTTACTGGATGAATCCGGTCTAACACTTATTTCTGCTCAGGGCCTAGCTGATGCCGCAGAAAAAGTTGTTGCAGCAGTAAAAGCATAAGGAGTATCAATCATGAGCGTATTAGTAAATAAAGACACCAAAGTATTGGTACAGGGTTTTACAGGTAAAAACGGAACTTTTCATTCAGAACAGGCCATTGCATACGGTACAAAAGTAGTCGGTGGTGTAACACCAGGTAAAGGCGGCCAGAGTCATTTAAATCTTCCTGTATTTAATACCATGCGCGAGGCGGTACAGGAAACTCAGGCGGATGCGTCTGTGATTTATGTGCCTGCACCATTTGTACTGGATTCTATTGTAGAAGCAGTAGATGCAGGGATTGGACTTATTGTAGTCATTACCGAGGGTGTACCTACTCTTGATATGCTTAAAGCCAAGCGTTATCTGGAAACTAATGGTAACGGTACGCGTCTGATTGGACCAAACTGTCCAGGTATCATTACACCGGGTGAATGTAAAATTGGAATTATGCCGGGGCATATTCATCAGCCAGGCCGTATTGGAATTATTTCCCGTTCTGGTACGTTAACTTATGAAGCGGTATCACAAACTACCCGTCTGGGATTAGGCCAATCTACCTGTATTGGTATTGGCGGAGATCCGATTCCAGGAATGAACCAGATTGATGCGCTTAAATTGTTTCAGGATGACCCCGAGACTGATGCGATTATTATGATTGGTGAAATTGGTGGGACAGCCGAAGAAGAAGCTGCTGAGTATATTCAATCAAATGTGACCAAGCCAGTTGTGGGTTATATTGCCGGTGTAACAGCTCCAAAGGGCAAACGTATGGGCCATGCAGGTGCAATCATTTCTGGTGGTAAAGGAACAGCAGAAGAAAAATTTGCTGCTTTTGAAAAAGCGGGTATGGCATATACACGGAGTCCGGCAGAACTAGGTTCTACTATGTTACAGGTGTTGAAAGATAAAGGCCTGGCTTAAGTAGACAGCAAAAAAGCTCCGAAAGGGGCTTTTTTATTATGAGAATGATGGAAAGAATAAATTCTTCTTCAACGCTATTAGGATTGTAAATTTAACTTAAGCTTAGTTTATCCTATAGTTGTCCACTTTGAAGCAAACTCTTTAAGTGGACTAGATGAGTAATTTACTTTAATTTAAGTCTATAACTTGTAGATTTTGATGTATCATATTTTTTATAGACAAAAAAATACGCAATGATTGGGGTGATCATTGCGCAGAACAACGAATCTGTATACACAGCTTCGGTTAAGGAGAAATGTCATGAATTTAGAAGCTTTCTAAATCATGAAAGTATAATATTTGAATACCTGAGTAACTTCCTTGGTATTCACGTTAATAAGTGTTAAATCACGTTAAACTATAGGTTATATTGTAATTTTTTGAACTATGATATTTTATGCAGTTGAATTTTAAGAAATTAATATTCCAATTAAAAAGGCCCTTAAAGCAGGGCCTGTATTAATACTACAATTTTAAAAGTGGAACATTCCTAAACCGCTTTTAATTTCATCTAGAGTTTGCTGGGTAATAACCTGACATTTTTGAGTGCCTTGACGTAAAACATCTATAATATAGTCCGGATCTTTTTGCAATTCTGCACGACGTTCACGAATTGGACCGATCAGCTCTTTTAAAATACCTTCTAGACGCTTCTTCACAGTGCCATCACCTAGACCACCACGACGATAATGGGCTTTTAATTCTTCTAATTCTTCTTTATTGGTATCGAAAGCATCAAGATAGGTAAAAACCACATTACCTTCTACCTGACCCGGGTCTTCAATACGCAAATGATTAGGATCAGTATACATGGCATTAACTGCCTTTTTAATATCCTTATCTGAAGCATCCAGAACAATGGTATTACCCAGAGATTTAGACATTTTGGCCTTGCCATCAAATCCTGGTAAACGGCTCATGTTAGAAAGTAAGGCTTTACATTCAGGCAAAAGCTCGCGGCCGATCTGACGGTTAAGGCGACGAACAATTTCATTCGTCTGTTCAATCATTGGAATCTGGTCTTCTCCTACCGGCACAACAGTAGCTTTGAATGCCGTAATATCGGCAGCCTGTGCGACCGGATAACATAGAAAACCTGCCGGGATATCGCGCTCAAAACCTCGCATCTGAATTTCAGACTTGATCGTTGGGTTACGTTCCAAACGCGACACCGTCACAAAGTTCAGATAGAGCATGGTCAGCTCATTGAGTGCCGGTAATTGAGACTGCACACAGATGGTGGTTTTTTCCGGATCAATACCCACTGCTAAATAATCTGTAGCGACTTCCAGAATATTCCGACGTACTTTTTCAAAATTATCTGCATTGTCAGTTAAAGCTTGAGCATCGGCGAGTAACAGGTGCTGGTGATGGGAGTCTTGCAAGCCTACACGAGAACGTAGTGAACCTACAAAATGTCCTAGATGGAGCTGTCCGGTCGGGCGGTCACCAGTCAAAATAACTGGACGGGTATCTTGATCACTCATGATGCATTCCAAAGCGTTTGTAAATTAAGCAAAATATATTAATTGATGAAGTCTATTGTAAGGCATAAATACTGGTAGTGCCTCTTTACAATAAACTCCAGCTGGTAAAAAGTGAGAAATTTAATAGATAAACATATAAAGCTTATACACTTTCTCTGATTAAAGCGATTTAAACTAGCTATATAACGCTAAGATTGGGAACATAAAATGGCGAGCAGCTTGCTTTTATTATTAGATGATATTGCCACAATTCTGGATGATGTCGCAGTCATGAGTAAAATGGCTGCAAAAAAAACCGCAGGAGTGCTAGGTGATGACTTGGCTTTAAATGCCCAGCAAGTCAGTGGCGTCCGTTCAGATCGGGAATTGCCAGTGGTCTGGAGCGTAGCAAAAGGCTCATTTGTGAATAAAGTTATTCTGGTACCTTTAGCGTTGCTTATCAGTGTAGTTGCTCCATGGTTAATTAGCCCATTGTTAATGATTGGTGGGTTATTCTTGTGCTATGAAGGTATAGAAAAAGTTTTGCATTCACTACAGCGTAAAAAGCCACATAGTCCTGAAGAAGCAATTGCCAAGCTCGAACAGGATGAGATTGATTTGCATGCCTATGAAAAAGATAAAGTCAAAGGTGCAATTCGAACAGATTTTATTCTTTCTGCTGAAATTGTAGTAATTAGCTTGGGTACAGTTGCAGCAGCCAGTTTTATGACTAAAGTTACAGTACTAAGTATTATCGCTATTGTAATGACTATAGGCGTGTATGGACTGGTAGCCATGATCGTAAAAATTGATGACTTGGGCCTGCATTTGACTGAACAGGTTTCAAATTTTAAACAGCGTATTGGTCAGGCTCTTTTGAGCTTTGCCCCGATTTTGATGAAGACTTTATCAATCGTCGGTACCATTGCTATGTTTCTGGTCGGGGGAGGCATTATTAATCATGCTGTTCCTCTAATACATCATTTTACTGAAGATACTGTTGATCATGTTGAACTGATTCCTACTTTGGGGCATATCGTAGGAGCAATTACACCAACTTTAATAAATTTGGGAATCGGCATAGTAGCGGGTTTTATTGTTCTGCTTTTAGTCAGTGGAGTTAAAAAAATCTGGCCAAAATCTAAACAGAAATCTGCTTAAGCTATCAGCTTTTGCGACATCGTAATAATAGGGAAGGGGTAAACTATGCGTTGGAAAGGTCGCCGTGTCAGTACTAATCTGGAAGATCGCCGGGGTGGAGGGGGAGCAAAAGCAGGGGGTATCAGTATATTAGGTCTGATTGTTGCCTTTGTCGCCTGGAAGTTTTTTGGTGTAGATCCGCAGCAGGCTTATCAGGCAACAAAACAGGTAACCGCCGGACAGCAGGTAGAAAGCGTCGGCCTGGAAAATCCAACGCCCCAGCAGCAAGAAGCCGCAGATTTTGTCGGGACTGTTCTTGCTGATACCGAAGACACCTGGCAGGCAATTTTTCAGGAGCAGGGGCAAAATTATACCCCTCCTAAACTGGTCTTGTTCAGTGGCGTGGTTAATTCACGTTGTGGTACTGCACAGGCGGCAATGGGGCCATTTTATTGTCCAGCTGACCAAAAAGTTTACATAGATACCAGTTTCTTTAAAGATATGCGTCAGCAGATGGGAATTTCTGGTGAGCAGAACCAGACAGAACTCTCTCGACAAGACCAAGCCGGAGACTTTGCTCAGGCTTATGTAATTGCACACGAAGTGGGTCACCATGTACAGAACCTGTTAGGTATCTCTTCTCAAGTGCAACAGGCTCGCAGCCGTGCAAGTCAAGTACAGGGAAATCAGCTTTCAGTCCGGCAAGAGCTTCAAGCAGACTGTTTGGCCGGAGTGTGGGCACATCATAACCAGCAGCGTACCCAGTTTCTAGAGCAGGGTGATGTTCAGGAAGCAATGGATGCTGCCCATAAAATTGGTGATGACTATTTGCAAAAAAGTGCAACTGGACAAGTTGTACCTGATAGCTTTACGCATGGAACCAGTGCACAACGTATGCAGTGGTTCCAGACCGGCTTGAAGAGTGGTGATCTTAACCGGTGCGATACTTTTAACCAGCCAGTTTAAGGCAGTTAAAAGAATTATTGAGTACAGAAAAGATTATTACTGTACTCAATAATCTATTTTGTTAAAAAACTGCGAAAATTTTTCAAGATACGAATACTTGAAATTAATGCAATGATCGTAAACAGAAAAACTCCTAATAAGTAATATTTAAGGGCAGACATATCCTGTTGATAGAAATTAATCACTTGTTGTTGTGTTAAGGTTAAGTTGCCTGGCATGTTAGTCTGAGTATCTACATAGTTTATAGACTGAATATATTGATAAGGGCCAATAATTTGTAGAACTGCTTTTTGAACCTCTCTATATGGACTTTTATCATAGCCAGAAAGACAGAGCGTAGCCTGATAATGCTCACAACTGATTTTACTGATATATCCTTTGCCTTTTAAAACAATAAAAATTGCTCGATCTGGCTTTTGGCTGTTAGACAGGAGCAGATAAGACTGTTGATTGCTTGAAACCAGCTCAATCTGTTGGCGGTGCTCTAGCCACATATTCGCTTGTGCCAGTGTGTTGAATTTGCTGTAACAGGTCAGTAATAGTGCCAGAGTTACAGTAAAAATGATTAAAGCCAAGATAAGACGAAAAATGAATTTTAAAGATTGATGCATGAAAAGAAATATACAGCCAGTATTTATGAGAAATATTATTATAGTTTGAAATGATCTGGAAACGGCAAAAGCCGAATTGTTTATGCGAGAACCAGGTCTATTTAAAATGAAATAAAATTATCCATGACCTACCCCTAGAAATGGGAGTAAAATTCCCAGTTAAGAGTTTTATAACTGATATTCATCTAGAAGTGACTGATTGGATGCGTTTTAAGAAAGCCAGCAGTTATATTCAAGGATTCGCATGGGCAATTTTTTTCTTCTTCAAGCTTTAACGGTTATTTTTGCACTTTCAATCGCAACTACAATTTTTAATAAACGTATTTTAGACTTTCCTCAGGCGATTGGTGTGCCAATTGTCTCGGCAGTTTTTGTATTTATTTTGCAATGGGGTGCAAGCTTACTTAATGGTAACCAGTTTATAGTCATTAATATTCATAATATTGAAGAAGCTGTACGCGGGATTGATTTCTATGACTTTCTTATTAATGGCGTAATCTGTTTTATCCTGACCTCGTCTGCGCTTAAATTCAAAATTTCTGACTTAAGAAGTCACTGGAAACCCATTGGAATTCTAGCCACGATTGCACTGGTAATCTGTGCTGTATTTTTCGGTGGCATCCTTTATGGTTTTCAGGCATTAATTGGAAATCCGGTCCCTATTTTAGTCTTGCTGTTATTGGGATCTGCTTTAGGTGCAACAGATCCAATCGGAGTTAAAGGGGTGTTAAGTTCGGTTAGAGCACCTCATCATTTGATTGTGAAACTCGAAGGTGAGTCACTGTTTAATGATGCAATGTGTATCGCCGTCTTCATGACTTTACTGAATGTATTACAAGGCGAACATTTTACCTTATTGGGCACATTAGAAAATTTTCTCTATGAAATTGTAGTGGCTGTAATTATCGGTTGGGGGTTCGGTTTAGGAATTTTACGCTTATTGCGTGGCAAGCATGAAATGGAGTCTCTGATCCTGACAACTGCACTGCTGGCCTGTGGTTCTTACCTGGTTGCCCTGTTTGCTCATGCTTCTGCACCAATTGCTTGTGTTATCGGTGGTCTCATTGTTGGGAATAAATGGAAAGAAATCCTGCATGATCGTGAAATTCGTGAAGTAAATCATTTTTGGCATACTGTAGAAGGCATTATCAATTCATTTCTGTTTACATTAATCGGATTAGAGCTGTTCATTCTGGACTTGAGTAGTAGCATGATCCTTGGAGGGATATTTGCATTTTTTGCCCTGCATATTTCACGGTTTGCCGCAAATTTCTTATCTTTTGCCTTTTTCCCATCTTTCCGCAAAAAGAGTTATAACGGTAGCTTAACCATTTTATCGTGGGGAGGAGTGCGGGGTGGTATTTCACTGGCACTCATATTAGCTGTAGCTAATATTCCACAACTACGTGAATATAGCAGTATTTTGATTGGCTATACTTTTATTAGTGTGCTGCTCTCAGGTGTGGTTTGCGGTTTAGGACTACCAGCCGTTATGAACGCTTTTTACTATAATCCAAATGAAGAGACTCAAGGCTTTAAAGGATGGTATCAACGTTTATGCCACAAAATGAATCGTAAAGGTTTTAAATATATTGTGGGAGAAGATGCGAATGGCAATGAAACCATTACTGTGTATCAGCCCGAGGAAATAATGGACCAGAAAACTGATGACGGCATTACAGCTGTCCATCATCCGATAAAAGCACAAGAAGTCAAACGCCTGGAAAGTCCTGATAATTTTTAAAGGCAATTTGATATACAGACTATTTTAGGAATAATAAAAATTAAGATACTAGATCGACTATTTTTAATAAATTTATCCTAAGTGTTACCATGTATTTCACTGTTGTTTTTATGTGAAAGATGAAAACGTTTCTTATTCAAATATCTTTTTTTTATCTTTTTAAAACAATTACTTAATAAAATAAAAAATTTATGTATTTGATTTATATATTTTAACTTTAAAGCAGACTTGTTTACTCAACTTAATAAAAAACTTACTTGTTTCATGCTATCTATTTATAAAGCTTATTAAATTTTCTAGGAAGAAAATAGTTACAAAGCAAAATCTAATAAAGCTAATTTTTAATAAAAAATTCAGGAAATTAGCTCCTCTAATAATATGTAAGGAAGAATATAATGGCGGATATTTCTATAATTTCAAAAGAAACAGCTCAGCAAGTAGAGCATATAGGTAATAGTTTTAAATTAGGGGAGCCTGTAGTTGTCGTTATTGATGTTGCTCCAGAGGAGGTAGCATCTATTGATCGTAGTGGAAATAACCTTACTATCACCTTGAAAAATGGTGAGCAAATTTATATAGAAAATTATTTTGCCGCTGATAATAGTCTGGTCTTTAAAAATGATCAGAATCAGCTTTTACTGGCTCAAGTTACTGATGCCAGTGGTGCAATATTAGATCCAATTTCTTATTTAAACTTAGAAGAAGTCACGCCACTTTTATATGGAGCAGAGAGTGAAGCTTTTGTTCCCTGGTTAGTTGGGGCAGTAGGAATAGGAGGATTGGCTGCAGCGGTAACCTCTACTAGCGATTCTTCCGATGATACAAGAAATGATATTACACCACCACAGAAACCAATTATTACTGAAAATAATGGTGATGGTTTAAGTGGTACAGGTGAAGCCGGCAGTACAGTAATTGTTAAAGATAGCCAAGGCAATCAGACTGAAACTAAGGTAGGAGAAGACGGCAAGTGGAGCATTGAGCCGAATCCATTAAATGAAGGAGAACAGGGGACAATTGAAGCAGTAGATCCTGCTGGCAACAGTTCAGGACAATCTCCGGTTACAGGAGGCGACCAAACTGTTCCACAAGCCACATTAGACACATTAGTAACAAATGATACTACTCCAGGCCTGAGCGGCACGGTGAATGACCCGTCGGCCCGAATTGAAGTCAGCATTAACGGCAGCACCTACCAGGCCATCAACAATGGCGACGGTAGCTGGAGCCTGGCCGACAACATCATCTCGGTCCTGCCGGAAGGCCTGATTAACGTAACCGTAACAGCCACCGATGCGGCAGGGAACCGCAGCGCAGTGACCGGCAGCATCCGCATTGATACCACCGCCCCGGCTGTACCGCTGCTGGATGCCGTCAATGCCACTGACCCGATCAGCGGCACGGCAGAGGCGGGTGCGCGGATCGTGGTGACCTATCCGAACGGCACCACGGCCAGCACCGTGGCAGATCCTGCGGGGAACTGGAGCGTGGCCAACCCGGGCAACCTGAGCGATGGCCAGCAGATCAGCGTGGTGGCCAGCGATGCGGCCGGCAACAGCTCGGCCCCGGCCAGTGCGACAGTTGAGGCAGACATTACAGCTCCAAGTTTAGAATTTATAGTAATCATTAATACTGATGGCAGTGCCACCCTCAGCGGTACCACCGAACCGGGCGCCACTTTAATCGTACAGGGTCCAAACGGGGTAGCAGTGCCGGTCACAGTGACGCCAGATGGCAGCATC
>NZ_DJJJ01000058.1:180014-181578 GCF_002434085.1 Acinetobacter sp. UBA6571
GCACAGACTGGAGTCGCAGATAACACCTATCAATACAGAGCTGTCGTGACTGATGTTAATGGCAACAGCAGTGTCACAGATACAGTTAGTGTCACTGTAGATACAGCTGCTCCAGCTGCTCCTGAGCTTGATCCGGTTAACGTAACTGATCCGATTAGTGGGACAGCGGAAATTGGGGCTACTGTCACTGTTACCTTCCCAAATGGCACGATCGCTACCACACTTGCAGATGAAAGTGGCAGCTGGAGTGTAGCTAACCCGGGTGGTCTTACTAATGGTGAAGTTATTACTGCAATAGCAACAGATCCTGCAGGGAATGCATCATTATCGGGTAGCGGTATAGTTTCAGCTGATATTACAGCGCCAGTGGTGGTGCTGGATGATAGTTCCAGCAGAGATAATACCCCACCGTTGAGTGGTACGGTTAATGATACTGCCGCACGAATCGTGGTTACTCTCAATGGTACTGATTATGAAGCCGTAAATAACGGTGATGGTACCTGGACTTTAGCAGATAATACTTTGCCGGTATTACAGGACGGGACATATAACCTTACTGTAAGAGCCATAGACCAGGCAGGTAATACGGGTACAGATACAGCAACTTTAACTATAGATACTATTACGACAGTAGAGCTGAATGTGGTGATCAATGCCGATGGCAGTGCCACTCTCAGCGGTACCACCGAACCGGGTGCCAGTGTAACGGTACGGGGCCCGGACGGAGCAGTAGTACCGGTCACAGTGGCGCCAGATGGCAGCATCACTGGCAGTATTGCTGCGCCGGCTCTCGCCGGTAACTACACCGCCACCGCGACCGATATTAACGGCAACACTGCCACCGATACCGCGACTGCAACAGATAGCACGCCACCGGCCGTAGAGCTGAATGTGGTGATCAATGCCGATGGCACTGCCACCCTCAGCGGTACCACCGAACCGGGCGCCAGTGTAACTGTACGGGGCCCGGACGGAGCAGCAGTGCCGGTCACAGTGGCGCCAGATGGCAGCATCAGTGGCAGTATTGCTGCGCCGGCTCTTGCCGGTAACTACACCGCCACCGCGACCGATATTAATGGCAACATTGCAAGCGATACTGCAATTGCAACAGATAGCACGCCACCGGCCGTAGAGCTGAATGTGGTGATCAATGCTGATGGCAGTGCCACCCTCAGCGGCACCACCGAACCGGGCGCCAGTGTAACTGTACGGGGCCCGGACGGAGCAGCAGTGCCGGTCACAGTGGCGCCAGATGGCAGCATCACTGGCAGCATTGCTGCGCCGGCTCTCGCCGGTAACTACACCGCCACCGCGACCGATATTAACGGCAACACTGCCAGCGACGCGTAGGGTACGAGAGTAGATCCCGGACGGCGCGGTAACCTTAAAGAGGTGATCAATGCTGATGGCAGTGCCACCCTCAGCGGCACCACCGAACCGGGCGCCAGTGTAACTGTACGGGGCCCGGACGGAGCAGCAGTGCCGGTCACAGTGGCCCCAGATGGCAGCATCAGGGGCAGTATTGCCGCGCCGGCTCTCGCCGGTAACTACACCGCCACCGCGG
>NZ_DJJJ01000020.1:0-16584 GCF_002434085.1 Acinetobacter sp. UBA6571
ACCTTTCATAGAAGACATATCGTGATTCATGCCTTTCATAGAAGACATATCATGATCCATACCTTTCATAGAAGACATATCGTGATTCATATCTTTCATAGATGACATGTCATGGCTCATCCCCATATCTTCCATAGTTAATAAAGCACGAGGGCGAGATTTAGGCATCTCAATTTGTTTGACTGCTGGGCTGCTTTCTTCATGTAATGTTCCCACTGAAAAACCGGTACGATCAATAGATTCAGCTTCAATTTGGTAATGTGCTTGTTTTGGTTCCACAATGACATCATAGGTTTCAGCAGTACCAATACGGAACTCATCTACAGGAACGGGCTTTACAGGTTGACCATCAGCACTGACTACAGTCATTTTTAGGTTTGGAATGCGTACATCAAAGAATGACATAGCGGAAGCATTAATAAAACGAAGGCGAACTTTTTCACCAGCTTTGAAGTTACCGGTCCAGTTTTGCTGAGGTGTTTTGCCATTCATTAAAAATGTATAACCAGTCACATCGGACATATCTGTTTTCAACATCCGCATCTGATTCCACATAGAGCGGTCTTGCCAAGTTGCCTTTAATCCATCACGTTTAACTTGTTTTAATACATCGAATACTGTTTCGCGACGGTTCTGATAGTAATCTGCTTCTTTTTTAAGATTTTTCATAATTTGATCACTTGTTGAATTATGAAAATCAGAAAGCAAAACAACGTAATCTTTATCGGTTTTTTCAGCAGCTGTTAGTGGAGTTTTATCTTTAGGATAAATAACAAAAGCACCATATAAACCGTCTTGTTCTTGTCCTTTACTATGTGAATGATACCAATAAGTACCATTTTGGCGGACTTTAAACTTATATTCATAAGTTTTATTAGGGGCAATGCCATTAAATTTGTTAAATCCAGGTACACCATCCATAATTCCAGGTAATAATAAGCCATGCCAATGGATTGAAGAGTCCTGATTTTTTAACTTATTGTGAACACGGATAACGGCCTCATCACCTTCTTCAAATTCAAGAAGTGGTGCAACGAATTTACCATTAACGGTAATTCTCTTTAGCGGTTTTCCTGTGATATTTACAGTTTGTTCAGCGATTGTTAAATCATATTCTTTAACTGCCGCCATTACCCAAGTTGATGAAAATAAACCAACTCCAATTAAGAGTACATGACTTAACTTTTTTGACATTCTATCTCACCTTTAGAAAGGTCAAGATTGAAGTAATAAAGCAAATATTTAGTATAAACTTTAATACTTCTTTCTCGCTATTTATAAAATTATTTATTGCTACCAGGCATATTCATCTTTGAATGATCCATTTTAGAATGGTCCATATTCATCATAGAATGATCCATTTTTGACATGTCAGATGAGTTAGGAGACTGATGTTGACTATGATCTTGCTGAGTCTTGTCATCTTTTTCCATTTTACAAGGTTTTGTACAAGGTTTCTGTGCTTTTACCGTTTTAGTGGCACTTGAGGTTGATACATCTTTTGCCCAAGATTGAGTACCAGCAATTAAAGTTCCAGCACACATTAAAATTGTTAGACTACGACGCACTACAGTTTTCATAAGTTTCTCTAAAAGTTAATTTCTTGCTACTACAATAAAGTGAAGCACTGAACATCTAAGTGACTTGAAAATGACATTTTTGTAATCTATCTCGATCAGATGTTTTATAACGTTATTATAGTTTTAATGAATGACTTAGGATTCGGAAATGAGAATACTATTAGTTGAAGATGAACAAAAAACTGGTGATTATCTCAAGCAAGGTTTATCCGAAGCTGGCTATATTACGGACTGGGTTACAGATGGGTTAACGGGTAAACATCAAGCTCTTTCTGAAGAGTATGACTTAATTATTTTAGACGTGATGTTACCTGGACTAAATGGTTGGAATATTATCAATGATATTCGTAGCAGCGGTAAAACAATGCCCATTCTTTTTCTTACCGCCCGAGATCAAATCGAAGATCGAGTAAAAGGATTAGAGCTAGGCGCTGATGATTATTTAGTTAAGCCTTTTGCTTTTGCAGAGCTTCTAGCTCGAATAAAAACGCTCCTTAGACGAGGGCAACAAAGAGAAGATAATAATATTATTAAGATTGCTGATTTAGAACTTGATTTGAGAAAACGTCGGGTAACACGAGCAGGTCAACGCATTGATTTAACGGCTAAAGAATTCGCGCTTATGGAGCTTTTTATGCGTAGAAGAGGTGAAATTCTACCAAGAGCACTTATTGCATCTCAAATTTGGGATATGAACTTTGATAGTGATACGAATGTCGTTGAAGTCGCTATTAAACGATTAAGAAGTAAAGTTGACAGTAACTTTACTCCCAAATTAATTCAGAATATTCGAGGAATGGGGTATGTACTAGAGGTAGAGGATGAATAATAATTTATTCAGAGCGATCAGTTTCCGGATCGGTATCATTTTCTCATTATCTACTATTTTCATTCTAATTATTATGGGTTTGTTCATAAATAAATTAGTAATGCATCATTTTGAGACTCAAGACCGTACCCAATTAGAAGGTAAAATCCAGCTGATTCAGAATCTTATCCAACAGAATCCTAAAAACTCTCCAGAACTTAATCTTTATTTGAGAGACGCTTTAGTTGGACACCATGATCTTATGGTTCAAATAGAACGACCGACAGGTAAAGTTTTATTTAGTTCAGCACCTTCAACAATTAATACTCAACACTTAACCAAGTCAGCAAATAATTCATGGATTAAATGGAAAATTCAGGATAAGACTTATCGTGGCATGATCTACAACACGGATATAAACAAAAATACTGAGATACAATCTGTACGCATTATTGTGGGGATCGATACATCTGAACATCTACATTTTTTAAATGATTTTAAGCGTCAACTTTTTTACATTGGTTTAGCCGGTACGATTTGTTTAATGTTTTTAGGCTGGTTTGCAACCTGGAGAGGTTTAAGACCCGTGCAAAAAATGGCTAAGGTCGCAGAAGGCATTTCTGCCCAACATCTTTCAGAACGTTTAGAAGTTGAGCACACACCAACAGAACTAAAATCATTAGCAATTGCCTTCAATGATATGCTCGACAGACTAGAATCAGCTTTAGAAAGGCTTTCCGATTTTTCATCTGATTTAGCGCATGAAATTAGAACACCGATTAATAACTTAATGACTCAAACTCAAGTATGTCTTGCCCGTAACCGAGATATTGGTACTTATCAAGAAATACTATTTTCTAATTTAGAAGAATTAGAACGTTTGGCTCGAATGGTATCCAATATGCTTTTCTTGGCAAAAGCAGAACATGGCCTAAAATTACAGAACTTACAGAATATTGACCTGGTTAAAGAAGTTACAGCCTTATTTGATTTCTATGATGCGCTAGCTGCCGAAAAAAATATGACGCTTCAACAAACAGGATCTGGAAATGTCAAAGGTGATCCTGCTATGTTACGTCGAGCACTCAGCAATCTATTATCTAATGCAGTTAAATATGGAAATAAGAATTCTACAATACGCATAAAACTTCAACAGAATTTAGATAACACAATATTTTCAATTGAAAATGAAGGCCCTGAAATCTCTCCTGAACAACTATCCAGGTTATTTGATCGATTTTATCGAACAGATGCATCTAGACAAAGAACAGAAGAAGGAACCGGCTTAGGGCTCGCGATAACAAAATCTATTCTTGATATGCTTGGGGCGACCATCCAGGCTGAATCCCTCAATGGTCGAATCATTTTTACCATTGTTTTTCAAAGTGAATCCATGCAAGGGGAATCATTTTAACTCATTTTTTGAACATCTTCCATTTACCCGAGTTGACCTTACATAAAGCTCAAACTGAGAGCCAGAGCTACGCCAGCACCTATCATGGCAATTGTGTAGCCAAATATGATAGCTCGGCCAAACTGTGCCCCCCCTGTCATCCATGCAATTGTCGCTTTGCTTAACATGTTGCTCAGTGTGGCCAGCCCTAGCGCGACAGCAGCCACATTTGTTGTTAAGCCTTCAGTACTATGCAGGCGGGCAAGTGAGACTAAAATAGCATCTACGTCTGCTAGCCCAGAAATAGTCGATAATACGAAGATGCCGCTGGTGCCCAACCATTGTTTTGCTGCCGGGACCAAGACTGCCATGACAGCCAGGAAAGCAGCGAAGCTGAATGCTGTCCCAAGATCAAAAGGAGCCATTGCTTCTATTGTTCGATCGTTGTTTTCAGCGCTGGTAATTTGGCGTTGTCTCCACAATGCCATACCCAGCAGAAGGATTCCCGCAATCATCATTGCACCACCAAAAGTGCTTAGCAATGCTGGCTCAATGACGCCTATCAGCACAACCATACGAAAAAACATGATGCCACAGGCAGCCAATGTTCCAGAAATAGCAGCACTGACCATGACGGGGTGCTGGCGTGTATAGCGTGCCAGTGCGACAGTTGCAGCTGTAGACGATGCCAAACCACCCAATAGACCTGTCCAGAATATGCCTCTTTCTGAACCGGTAAGCCGCATGGCAAAATGACCTGCCAGAGAGAGTCCGGCAATCAGGATCACTGCCCACCATAACTGGTAAGGATTTAATGCAGCAAAAGGTCCCAGACCCGTATTGGGTAAGTAGGGTAATATAACGACAGAAAGTACCAGCAACTGCAGGGATGCGGTTAATTCACGATGCTCTATCAAGCGTAGCCAACCGTGTAAGGTTGGCTTGAGATCCAAAAATACAGCGACGATTACAGCCGCGGTTAATGCTAAAGTAACATTACCATGGGATGCATATGCACCTAAAACTAATGTCAACAGCATCGCAATAATTGTGGTAGCACTTAAATTACCGGAAATTTTTGCGGTACGAGCATAGGACACTGTTAGTAATAAGGAAAGCCCTAATACGGCCGCAACTAGCGGCCAAGCTCCGAAGTTTGGTTGTAAATGACCGAGCACTCCTCCGAGCAATCCTGTCAATGTGAAGGTACGTAGACCTGCTACTCGGCTGCCTTCTGGCAGTTCTCGATCCTGCCATCCTCGTTCTAAACCAATGAGCAGGCCGATGGCGAGTGCTGCAACCAGCCCTGATACATCTGGTGGAAGAAAGGAACTCTCTATCATAACTTTTTATTTCGCAGGCGAAGGGCATTGGTGATGACTGAAGCTGAACTCAAACTCATAGCCAAGGCGGCAATCATCGGTGACAACAACCAACCGGTAAATGGATATAGTACGCCAGCCGCGATAGGGATACCCAAAGCATTGTAAAGGAAAGCAAACATGAGGTTCTGTTTCATGTTGCCGACAGTAGCTTCCGAAAGTGAACGGGCAACAGCAATCCCTCGTAAATCTCCCTTGACCAGCGTAACTTGGGCACTATTCATTGCAACATCAGTCCCGGTTCCCATAGCGATACCGACATCAGCTTTAGCCAAGGCTGGTGCATCATTGATGCCATCACCAGCCATAGCCACGATGCGACCTTCCTTCTGCAATTTGCTGACCAGTTCTAGTTTATCTGCGGGTTTGACTTCGCCATGTACCTCATCAATGCCTAGACGTGCTGCGACTGAACGGGCAGTGGTGAGACCATCTCCTGTTGCCATCACGATACGTAGACCCGCTTCCTTCAGGGTGGCAAGTGCTTCTGGGGTATTTTTTTTGATGGGATCGGATACTGCAAGCAGACCGGCCAATTCACCATTGATGGCTAGATGCATCACACTTGCACCTTCCGAACGCAGCTCTTCGGCTTGCGGAATCAGAGATTGTACCGAGATACCCAATTGCTCCATCAGTGCTGTGTTGCCCAAAGCTAACTGACGATCGCCCACTTGACCTCGAACACCAATCCCTGAGCCCGATTCAAAATTATCTGGTGTTTCAAGAGACAGGCCACGTTCGTGTGCTGCGTTTACAATCGCTTCGGCTAGCGGGTGTTCACTGCCTTGATCAAGACTGGCGGCTAAACGTAATACTTCAGATTCGTCAAAATCTGATGCGGCAACTACACGATCGAATACAGGGCGTCCTTCAGTTAACGTACCTGTTTTATCGATGATTAGTGTGTCAATCTTGCGTAGATTCTCAATGGCTGCTGCATCACGGAACAGCACACCATGAGTAGCACCTTGACCCGTCGCAACCATGATAGACATTGGAGTTGCCAAGCCTAGTGCACAAGGACAGGCAATAATGAGTACTGCCACAGCATTGATTAATGCATAAACCCAGCTTGATTCTTCTGGGCCGAATAGTCCCCATCCAAAGAAGGTAAGCAAAGCAATGGTCACTACAGCCATGACGAACCAACCTGCTACCTGATCAGCCATACGTTGCATTGGTGCTCTCGATCGTTGAGCTTGCGCCACCATCTGTACGATCTGGGATAACATGGTACTTGAACCAATTTTCTCTGAACGCATGATCAATGAACCATTGGTATTCAGGGTAGCTCCAATGACTTTATCGCCGATACGTTTAGTGATAGGTAAAGGTTCACCTGTCAGCATCGATTCATCCACTGAACTACTTCCTTCAGTGATTACACCATCCACAGGCACTTTTTCACCTGGGCGAATTCTGAGTAAATCTCCTACATGGACATGCGTTAGAGGAACATCTTCTTCAGTTCCATCAGGCAAGATTCGGCGAGCTGTTTTAGGAGCGAGCCCAAGGAGTGACTTAATTGCAGCAGAAGTTTGCGAACGTGCTTTTAACTCCAATATTTGTCCCAGTAGGGTCAATGAAATGATGACCGCTGAAGCTTCAAAGTAAACAGCGACACGACCCATGGAAATAAATGAGTCTGGGAAGATTTGCGGTGCAATGGTTGCGACCACACTATAAATAAATGCAGCTCCAGTGCCCAAACCAATCAGCGTCCACATGTTCGGGCTGCGATTCACAACCGATTGCCAACCCCGGGAAAAAAATGGCCAACCTGCCCAAAGTACAATTGGGAGTGACAACACCAGTTCAATCCAGCTCTGAACCGCCATATTGAACAGGTTCATTTGATGACCAAACATCGCCAAAAAAGTCACGATGATGGTCAATGGCAGTGTCCACCAGAAGCGTCGGCGGAAATCACGTAACTCCGGATTCTCATCTTCCTCTAATTCAGGAATGAGTGGCTCCAGTGTCATTCCGCATTTAGGACAGTTTCCAGGATGATCTTGTTTAATTTCTGGATGCATTGGGCACGTATAGATGATCGTGCCTGTTGTGCTTGTCTCATTAACGGATTGAGTAGTCTGATGATGCTGTGTATGTGCATCGGCAGTCGTCGTTGCGGGTTTAGCGATATATTGCACCGGGCTGCTATGAAACTTTGATTGACATTTATCACTGCAAAAAAAGTAAGTTTTCCCCTTAAATTCCTCATGGTATTTCGATTCTTCAGTGACGGTCATACCACAGACTGGGTCTTTCAGTACGTCTGTTGTAGCCTGTGCCATATGGTCCTGGTTATGATTTTTTTGATCTGACATAAATAATTCTCTTATGGTAAAGTGGTTTTATGGCCGAATTTTGGAATAAATCTCGGAGTCTGTTGAGCATAGCTGTCATAGACAGCGCCAAACTGTTTACTCATTTCAGCCTCTTCCTTAATTGCCAAGCGGCTGTACATTAAGAGTAGGATTGGAAACATAATCAGTGTCAGTAAAGTTGGCCATTGCAATAAAAAACCCAGCAAGATCATCACAAAAGCCACGTATTATGGGTGACGTATACGTGCATAAGGGCCTGTGATCGCTAAAGAATGCTGACGTTGCTCGTTGTACAGCACGTGCCATGACGTTGATAACAGGTAAAATCCATAGCCCAAGAAAACGTAACTGGCGATATGCAAAATGCCAAAATGTGGATCACCTTTTTCACCTAATAGCGTTGACCACAAGTGACCTGCATTATGAGAAAGTAAGTCAAGTTGAGGGAAGCGAGTTTGAAGCCAACCAGATAACAGGTAAATGGTTAAAGGAAAACCATACATTTCGACAAATAGAGCAATGATAAAAGCCGAAAAGACCCCAAATGTACGCCAATCGCGCGCAGTGGAAGGTCTAAAAAAACTGAAAGCGAACATGATAAAAACTGCTGAGTTAATGATAACCAGCGTCCATAAACCATAAGCCGATTCCGCATGATTCATGATGGATCTCCTGATAAGAGCTATTTTTTGTTATCAGATATATCGGATTTTTTTTGCTGCGAGTGGTTATGCCCATGACCACCATGCATAAAAATATGCATCAGTGGACACGCTAAAAGGAATAAATAAGGCAAAGCACCGATAACGTGGGCTAAATGTTCCGTTAATAGAAAATAAGCTGCGATACCACCCAGCACGATTAGACCAATGGCATAACGTGTAGACCAGAAGTTAGGTACTGAATTATTTTCTTGGTGTTGGTGATTCATGGTGCTTTCCCCTAATTCATGGGTAACTATTTAGTTGCTGACGGAGGCATACAGTCCATCATCATCTGCATCATGGATTGCATCATGTCCATACGTTTTTCCATCATTTGCTGACGGTCAGCCATATTGGCATTCATGCTTTGGCTACCCATCTGTTTCATCATGCTTATACCTCCTTGCATGAGTTTCATGTGCTCAGCCATAAGTTTCTGACGTTCTTGCGGGTTTTTTGCAGCCATCATCTTTTCATGCATGGCTTGCATCGCTTTCATGTGCTGGTCCATTGCAGCCATTTTGTCTGGAGTCATCGTGCCAGTAGCTGTCTTTTTAACAGTGACTGTGGATGGAGGAGTATTTTCTGGGTGATGAGTTTTATGCTCTTCAGGATTTTGGGCTAATGCACCTAGAGCGGCAGTGGTTATACAAAGTGCAAGTAAAGTTTGGCGGATATAAGTCATGATATTTTCCTTCCATCAGTTGATCAGCCGATACAACCTTTAAATGAATGAAGCAAACAAATAGAGAGAGGTATTTTTCATTTATTTGCTCCACTCATTCTTTTGATGAAGTTGATCGCTGGTTATGCCACCGGTGTTTTACTTAGGTGGTAGCTGGTTATAGTCAATTTTTTTATTTCTATTGAATAATTTTATCACTTGAGTCTATTAATTTTTAAAAATGACAAAAATGTAATTTTGAAGTCATCGCCCTGTTTCTGTCTCTTACTAATAATTGAAATATAAGAGGAGATGATGTGGTCTCATTAAATATAGATTTTATAAAGTCATCTCTAATGAACTAACGAATCAAGAGGAAACGTAAATGAAATTATTTCAAAATAAAATGACTGCTCTACGTAATGTTGTAGTAGCTGCAACGATGATTGTGGCTACTACAACTACGTTCGCTCATGTGAGTTTAGTGAGTGCGATTCCTGCGGAAAATGCATCTATCCTTAGTCAACCAAAGAACTTGACCCTTAACTTTGGTGCAGAGGTTATGTTGATGAATATTAAGTTACTGGATGCTCAGCGAAGAGATGTTCCTTTAAAATATAAAGTTACTCATGACTTAAAGAAATCCTTTGATGTAGCTCTTCCGAAACTGAAAAAAGGTAAATATACCGTTGTCTGGACAACAATGGGGAAAGATGGTCACAACATGAATGGTGAATATAGTTTCACTATCAAATCAACTAAATAAGAATTGATTACCTTTCAACATGTCAGTGAGGTGCTGGCATGTTGTTCTAGAATGGACAAAAATAATGATTTCTGAATATTGGATGTGGGCCACTTGGTTAACTAAGGTTATTTTATATTTAAGTGTAGCTTTTGTCGTTGGTGGAGCCTTTTGCTATTTTTTACTTAGACAATATCTTGAACTAAAAGAATCGATTCTTAAATATATTACAATTGGCGCTGGATTAGGCCTAATTTCCAGTACCTTGGGATTTTTTATTCTGATTGGTAGTTTTGCCAATACTGGTATTACAGGTATGGTGGACCCCACGTATATTAATATATTGGTTAATACTCCGACGGGGTATATATACGTTCTTCGTTTTATTAGTTTTGCTCTTTTACTTCTTCTCATGGTGGTTAAACTTAACAGGAACAAAGGTCAGTTTTCTATAATTGAAAGTTCAATATTTTGTGTTTTACTTCTCCCGATTATTTTTAGTTTTTCCCAGCTCGGACATGTCGCTAATTTAACCTTACTTGCTCAAATTTTATTATCAATCCATATTCTAGTTATGTCGTTATGGATGGGGTCTTTATATCCGTTATGGAAAACCAGCCGGGAAATAAGTGGTTTACCTTTAAAAGATCGCATGCATGTATTTGGACGTATTGCTGCTTTCATTGTTGGGATATTAATCGCCTGTGGCGCTAGTGTAGCTCTTCTTTTAATTAAAGATTTTAATACCTTAATCAATACTGCATATGGCTATGGTTTCATGGTTAAAATGTTTTTTGTTATAGGTATTCTACTTTTAGCTGCCTTCAACAAATGGTATTTCACCCCGCGTCTTCAACATCCTAAATTCGCTAAACACCTTAGTCATGCCATTTTATTTGAGATGTTATTAGGTCTATCAATTCTATTAACAACAGGCTATATAACCACTGTCGTGGGTATTGAATAAGAGAATTTCAAAATAAGGGAATTGAGGAAATTTAACATTACTGCATTTATCTTTTGTAGCTGAGCAATAAAGTTTCTACTGGACTGCCAACTTACGACAATCAGAACAGTAAAATCGCATCATGAGGCATTATACATAAAGGTAGTCACCGGTTTTTAGCTTATCTTCAACCCATAACGGTCTCATCTATTCAGTTCACTACCATTGATTGAAATAACTAATCTTATAAATTTCAGAGTGATCGTAGATGACAAAAATGTCATTTTAAAGTCACATTAATGTTGGTTAAGTACTTTTACTGTAGTCATTAGAACACTCTTCTTTGGAATACTCTGAAGAAAACTGTAAGGTTGTAAACAGACCAAGTTACAGCGAGTAACTGATTCAGAAAAAGGCTGGTTGTATGGTGAAAGTTTAGAGTTACTGTTCTAATGTTTTAAACAAATGTTTTGTTAAAAAGGAGCAACATATGAAATTTCACATCGCTAATATGACTTGTGGTGGTTGTGCACGCGGCATTACTACCGCAATTAAAGAGCTCGACTCGAATGCCTCACTCGATATTGATTTACAAAACCGTATTGTTGAAATCAACACAACGGTGAGTCAGGATCAAGTCATTGCCACTCTCAGTGAGCGTGGATTTACAGCTGATCCTGCTTAATCTCTGTTAGAGTAACAGTGGGAATTCCTTACCACTTTTACTCTCTCTTATTTTCCTCATCGTACAGATAAAACCTGTACTTGCTTGAAATAAAAGTAATCCCTGAATTCCCCCTAATCTTGGTTCGAGCTGATCTTCGCATATAGAACTCAGCATATCTAAATGATAGAGATCGTATATGAGTACCGAAATGACTGATACGCCACACTACAGTGAAACATTAGAGATTGAGGGGATGACATGTGCTTCTTGTGTAGGCCGTGTGGAAAAAGCTTTAAAATCTGTTGAGGGTGTTGAATCGGCTCATGTAAATCTGGCTACCGAAAAAGCAGTCATTTATGCGCATCAACCACTTGATCGCGCTACTTTAATTAAAGCCGTAGAAAAAGCAGGCTACGAAGTGGAAGCGCTGCAACCAATAGAGCTTACGATTGAGGGTATGTCATGTGCTTCTTGTGTAGGTCGAGTAGAAAAAGCCTTAAAATCTGTTGAGGGTGTGGAATCAGCACATGTAAATCTGGCTACTGAAAAAGCGACTATTCAGGCAAGCTCATCTGTCACTCGTGACTCGTTAATTCAGGCTGTCACCAAAGCAGGGTTTGAAGCAAAGTCAGTTCATCAAACTACGGAAAGCTTTCAAGATAAAAAGAATATTGAATTAGAAAAACTTAAAAAAGATTTAATTTTGTCAGTCTTATTGACTCTACCCGTTTTTATTTTAGAAATGGGATCACACCTGATTCCCGCCTTTCATACGTTTATGATGGATAACATTGGCCAACAAAATAGCTGGTTAATGCAATTTTTCTTGACCACAGTAGCATTAATTTTTCCAGGCCGACGCTTCTTCAAAAAGGGCATCCCAAGTTTATTCCGCTTAGCACCAGACATGAATTCCTTGGTGGCTGTAGGAACATTGGCTGCTTATCTTTATTCAGTGGTTGCTACTTTCTTTCCAAGTGTCCTGCCACAAGGCACGGTCAATGTTTATTATGAAGCTGCAGCGGTTATTATCACTTTAATTCTATTAGGTAGATTTTTTGAAGCCAAGGCAAAAGGCCGAACGTCTTTAGCAATTCAACATCTAGTTGGAATGCAGCCTAAAGTTGCCAGAATACAGCTCAATAATCAGGTGATAGAAGTTCCGATTGCCGAAGTTCAAACAGGAACGATTGTAGAGATTAGACCAGGTGAGCGTATCCCTGTCGATGGTGAAGTTATTCACGGCCAAAGTTTTATTGATGAATCCATGATTACTGGCGAGCCTATGCCCGTTGAAAAAACGATAGGCTCTACTGTGGTAGGAGGAACAATTAACCAAAGTGGCAGCTTAAATATCAAAGCCACCTCTGTTGGTAGTTCATCAGTGCTTTCTCAAATCATCCGAATGGTTGAACAGGCACAGGGTTCCAAGCTGCCTATTCAGGCATTGGTTGATAAAATTACCATGTGGTTTGTACCTGTAGTAATGGGTCTCTCTCTTTTAACTTTTCTTACGTGGTTTATCTTCGGCCCTGAACCAGCCCTAACTTTTAGTTTAGTGAACGCGGTTGCTGTACTCATTATTGCATGTCCTTGTGCGATGGGACTTGCAACGCCTACATCAATCATGGTGGGAACTGGGCGGGGTGCTGAAATGGGGGTTTTATTTCGTAAAGGTGAAGCTTTACAGCTGCTCAAAGAAACTAAAGTGGTTGCAGTTGATAAAACAGGGACTCTGACTGAAGGGAAACCAGTTTTAACCGATCTGCATGTCTTAGAAGGTTTTGAATACAATACCGTACTTTCACTGATGGCAGCCGTTGAATCAAAGTCTGAGCACCCTATTGCTCGAGCAATTGTACAAGCCGCTATAGATAAGGAATTAATCCTGTCTCCTGTTGCTGATTTTAAATCAGTGACCGGCTACGGAATAGAAGCGAAGGTTTCTGAGCATTTGGTTCATATTGGTGCAGATCGATATATGGAAAAACTAGGTTTGAATCCTACTGTTTTTTCTCAATTTTCGGATCGTTTGGGAGAAGAAGGAAAAACCCCTCTCTATGTTGCGATTGACCAGAAACTTGCTGCCATTATTGCTGTAGCAGATCCAATTAAAGAATCAACATTTGCTGCAATTGAAGCGTTACATCAGTTAGGTTTAAAGGTTGCCATGATTACAGGTGATAACCGTCATACAGCTCAAGCGATTGCAAAAAAACTAGGTATTGATGAGGTTATTGCTGAAGTCTTACCTGAAGGTAAAATAGAGGCCGTTAAAAAATTAAAAAATCAATATGGTAAACTCGCATATGTTGGAGATGGCATTAATGATGCCCCTGCACTTGCAGAAGCAGATATTGGCTTAGCGATAGGTACAGGTACAGACGTAGCTATTGAAGCTGCTGATGTGGTTTTGATGTCTGGCAACCTGAAAGGAGTGCCGAATGCTATCGCTTTAAGCAAAGCGACTATAAGCAATATTCGTGAAAATTTATTTTGGGCATTTGTTTACAATGCAGCTCTGATTCCTATTGCAGCTGGTGTACTTTATCCGCAATTTGGACTGCTACTTTCTCCTGTATTTGCTGCAGGTGCAATGGCGCTCTCGTCAATATTTGTACTAGGAAATGCTTTACGATTAAAACGTTTTAAAGCCCCCCTTGCAATTATTTAACCATTTTTTATATACATTTAAAGTCTTGTTGGCTTCACTTTATATATTTGGAAATAGTCTAAGCCATGTTGGCTTTTATTAAATATCATACAGTTGATATTCTAATTATTTGAGAGGGATTAAGATGAAAAGAATTTTATTAATATGCTTTATAGGCATGTCATTTACCTATGCGAATGCTCATTCTGGGGGAACGAACTCACAGGGTTGTCATACCAACAGTAAAACTGGTGATTACCACTGTCATTAATAGGTGCGCACACAGTTTTTTATTTAAAAGACTGTGCTTTAAAGTTATAAGTAGCGTTTAACTAAAGCTAAAAATTCATTTAGTTCTTTTTCCTTTATTTTCTCAGTATCACCGAGTACATGTTCTCTAAGATGAAGTTCTATTAACTCATTCATTAAGCCATTTATCGCACCTTTAATTGCTGCAACTTGCTGTAATACCTCAATACAAGAATTTTCATAATTTAAAATATTCTGTTCAAGGGCATTAGTTTGACCTTGAATTCGTCTAATCCGATTTAAAATTTTTTTGTTCTGATTTAAGTGAGACATACTATTCAACCTCAAGAACATATACTATGGGGGAGTATTAATTGTGGTGCAATAAAATGCAATATCTAAATAATGTTAAAAGTGACCATTCGCATCAATTTGACGAAGGAAATCCTTTAGCACAAAAGAAAATTTTAATCGCAACCATCCTCACTGGTGTAATGATGGTGTTTGAAATTTTTGGAGGATGGTTCTTTAATTCCATGGCTTTATTGGCTGATGGATGGCATATGAGTTCTCATATGTTGGCATTGGGCTTAGCTTATTTTGCCTATAAAATGGCTCGAAAATATGCTCGTGATCAGAGATTCTGTTTCGGTACATGGAAGATAGAAATCTTAGCTGGATATTCGAGTGCCATTTTATTGATGGTTGTTGCTGTATTCATGGGTGTTCAATCGATAGAACGTTTATTCAATCCTGTGAATATTCACTACAACGAGGCAATTTCAATTGCGATTGTTGGCTTGATCGTTAATTTTATTTGTGCCTGGTTACTACGTGAAAATGGTCACCACCACCATCATCACTCTCATGATGACCATGACCACCACCACGATCATCATCACTCTCATGATGACCATGACTTAAACCAGAAAGCCGCTTTTCTTCATGTAGTAGCAGATGCAGTAACTTCTGTATTAGCGATTATTGCACTTTTCGCAGGGAAGTATTTTGGATGGGATTTTTTAGATGCAATTCTAGGGATCGTAGGTGCAGTGCTTGTAGCACAATGGTCTTGGGGATTGATTAGAGAAACAGGTAAAACATTGCTTGATGCAGAGATGGAACATCCTGTAGTAAAGGAGATTCAGGAAGTTGTAGAGGAATTAGATAACCAAATTACGATTACTGATCTGCATGTCTGGAAAGTAGGTAGAAGTAAATTTTCATGTATTTTATCCCTAAATACAGTTAATGACTCCTTAACAGCAGAGGTAGTTCGTAAAGCTTTGTCAATTCATGAAGAGATTGTTCATATTTCTGTTGAAATTAACAAGAATTTCCATGTTGTTTAAATTAATATTTATTCCTTTTAAACTTTATCAGTCTATTTATGTAAATCTTAGATTAGAATTTGTTTGTTGTAGAGCGTCGGGGCGCCTCGGCAATTCTGCGTGTTGAAATAGAAAGGAAAATTCATTTTCTGAATGAAGATATCGGGTATGAACGGGTAAAGATACAATCCACGATTCATATTCAATCCCATGCCTTTAAAGCGCAAAGCGTGTTGCAGATGCAGCTCTTATTCCGAGGAATTTTACACTGGTATCGCCCGCCGATAGAAACACCAGATCCGGCAGTCAGGACGTAAATAACCATTCCTCCAGTTTAAATAAAAAAACCTGCAGATTCGATGCAGGTTTTTTTTAGAGATAATCAATCGCGTCTTATTTGGCTTTACGCTCTTTCTCGATCAGGTAATTCACCACCTGAATGACTTTGGCATCATTACCCTGCACAATATATTTACCATTCACGGTCACTGCCGGAACACCACTTAACTGATACTGAGCAGCCAGATTTTTGGCTTGGGCAATTTTCGAAGTGATCGGGAAAGATTTATAAGTGCTGTTAAATTTCGCTTCAGGAATACCATAGCGGGTATAGAACTTGGCCAATTGCGCCTGTTCTAAAATTGGACGCTGCTTATCATGAATATCATGGAATAATTGTAAATGTGCTTTTTGACGCACACCCAATGCTTCAGACACATAATAAGCACGCGCTGCCTGCTCCCAGAGTGGATTCATTGCAGCCGGCGTACGTACAAAACGTACATCTTTTGGTAATTTTTTCAACCAGCCCTGCATATGTGGTTCAAGCGCGAAACAGTGACCACAGCCGTACCAGAAGAATTCACGTACCTCAATTCTGCCCGGTTTTTCGACTTTGACTGGTTTTGCAACCACCTGATAGTCCTGACCTGCCACAAAATTGGCCATAGCATTGCCTGAAAAGGCCAAAACAGATGCGGCAACAGCTCCTAAAAGGAATTTTTTCATTGGGATTATCGTCCTCTAAATCATTATGCTTAGTGTATGGGTTCACTATAAATCAATTATGCCGGTTCCGTTTTCATGCTGCGAACTTTTGTGCTATCAGAGGCACTGTTGCAAATAGGCT
>NZ_DJJJ01000033.1:0-53362 GCF_002434085.1 Acinetobacter sp. UBA6571
TTATTCTAAAAAGCCCCCTCACATGAGGGGGCTTTTTTTATGCGCAGGGGTTATATAAAATAATAGTTACTTTTAATAAATAAATTATTATATTGATTTTTCACTTATTTAAACTTCAGCTTATGAGCTGTATTTATAAAGCAGATAAATTGATAGGGATTATTATTAAATGAAAAGACAATTAAAATATGGCATAGGTATAGGTATATCACTTTTTATTTGTACTTCAATCAGTCATGCCGCCTCAGCTCAAGAATTAATAAAAGTAGCTGAGTCACAAAAGCAGCCTTTTTTAAATACTTTAAAAACTTTAGTAAATATTGAGTCTGGTAGCCGCGATATAGAAGGGCTGAATATAATTGCCAAGCAGGTAGCGCAACAACTTAAAAATACGGGTGCTCAAGTAGAAATTATTACTAATCACGATATTTATCGTATGGATGATACGCCCGAGCAAGTGGGACCAGTTGTGAAAGCAACCCATAAAGGTAAGGGGCAAACTAATATTATGCTAATTGCGCATATGGATACAGTTTATCCGAAAGGCTCGTTAGCAAAACAGCCATTTCGTATTGAAGGTGATAAAGCATATGGCTTGGGAATCATTGATGACAAGCAGGGAGTTGCATCGATTATTCATATTCTGTCTATACTTAAAAAATTAAACTATCAGGACTACGGCACCATAACAGTATTGATGAATTCAGATGAAGAAATCAGTTCGCCAGGTTCCCGTAAACTGATTAGTAAAATTGCTCAACAGCAGGATGTCATATTTTCATTTGAGGGTGGGGGAACAGATGGAAGTTTACGCTTGGCTACCAGCGGTATTGGCGCTGCCTATTTAGAGGTTAAAGGTAAGGCCTCTCATGCGGGTGTTAAGCCTGAAGATGGGGTAAATGCATTAACTGAGCTTTCTCACCAGATATTACAGCTGCAGGATCTGTCTGATGCTAAAACAGGTTTAAAATTAAACTGGACAGTTGCTACAGCTGGCAGAACCCGTAATGTAATACCAGAAGAGGCTCAAGCCCAGGCAGATGTACGTGCCTTAGACAATGCCGATTTTAAGAAAGTTGAAAGAATATTGGCTGAGCGGATAAAAAATAAAAAATTAAAAGACAGCCAAGTGGCAGTTAAATTTGAATTGCGCCGGCCTCCTTTATCTGCAAGTGAGCAAGCTCTATCAATTGCCAAGCAGGCCCAACAAATTTATTTGCAAGAATTCAAACAGCCGTTAAATATTCTAACTGAGGCAACAGGTGGAGGGACAGATGCTGCCTTTGCTGCGCTGGATTCCAAAGCAGCAGTCATCGAAGGAATGGGAGTTTCAGGATATGGAGCCCATTCCAATCAGGCCGAATATATTCTGGTAGAAAGTATTGTTCCACGTTTATATATGGCTACTCGGCTCATTATGGATATTTCAGAGCAGAAAAATAAATAGTTTTATATAAGACTAGAGTAAAGCCATGAATTCTTATTCATGGCTTTATTTAATTTAGGACATTTAATTGTCTGCGTGCGTGCTTTAATGCTGTTCTTAATCCTTCTTCCATAGTTGGGTGATAAAATGGTTTTGCAAGTAAGCGATCAACAGTTATATTTTCGGCCATCATCCAGTTTAGCAGATGGGCAAAATGTTCAGCATTGTTTACTAATAGTTCTGCACCCAGTAATTGTTTAGTCTGTTTATCTACGTATACCTCAACTTTGCCCATATTCTTTCCTAATACGATGGCTCTTCCCTGTTTCTCATAAAAAACTTCTCCAGTCACAAATTGAGAGCCTGCTTTAACCAGTTGTTGATAACTTTTTCCAACTATAGCCATTTCTGGTTGGCTAAATACAATAGATAGGGGCGTAAATAATTTTATAGGTTGAATATGGGGGTAACTTAAACAGTTATGTACAGCAAGCTTGCCTTCTTGTGCTGCCTCATGCTGAATGGGAGTATCTGTATATGCATCGCCTACTATAAAGATAGGGTACTCTGTAAGCTGTTTGGTTTCTGGATGAACAGGAAGATTTTTAATATCTTTAAAATCAGAGTGAATCTGGTCAAGTTTTAATGTATTTAGAAGACTTTTCCTTCCGGTAGCTACTAACAAATAATCAACTTCTAAGTCTTTAAATTTTCCATTCTGCTGATAACTTAACTTTACCCCATGCTCTGTTTTTACTACCTGTTCAGGTAAGGTGTTATATAAAATACATAACTCTTTAGCAAATTCCTGCTGGGCGATTTTCTGAAGTTCTGGACTGCTTAAATTACCTATCCGCTGACTACGTGCAAATATGGTTGTTTTTACATTTAAACGTTGCATGGCTTGTGCGAGCTCAAGGGCAATTACACCGCTACCCACTACGGCCAGTGAATTGGGTAGAGTCTCGAGCTCAAAAATATCATCTGATGTAATTAAACGATCCTGAAGTTCTTTTTTCCATTTAATATCGAAGCTTGGAGTTGAGCCAACTGCAAGAATAAAGCTTTTAGCCTGATAATGCTGGCTATTCACTTCTATGGTGTTGGCATTAATAAAATGTGCCTGTCCAGAGATTTTATGAGCTTCATTCCAGCTTTTTACATCCATCAGAGTAGCTTTTACAAATTGATCTCTGAGCCGTCGTACATGTGGCATGACGTGAGCTGTATTAATCTTACTTTTAGCTTTTAAGCCAACTTCATCTGCATGATGTATGTCATGCATCCGGTTAGCTGAAGAAATCAGAACTTTACTTGGCATACAACCTACACGGGCACATGTAGTATCCCAAGAGCCATCATTGATAATTAAAATATTTTGTGTATGTTTAATTGCCTCCTTATAGGCACCGATGCCGGCTGTGCCTGCCCCAACAATAATAAGATCGTACATTTATCTACCTATTTTAAAAGATTTTTTATATTCAAGGCTTCATCATATATTGTTGTAATTTTTGGTCTGTATCTTTTGTTAAAACTAATTAAAGAAAGGTATTAATAAAGAATCAGATTGATAAAAAATGTTATTTTAAGTAAATTTCACTTATAAGTAATCAATTTTTAAATGATTTGAATTTTACAAGAAATATAGGGTCTATAAATGTCTAACTATTTAATCAAATTAAAAAAACTTGGGGTAAATATAACTCTACTCACGAGTTCAATTGTATTGGTCGCTTGTGGTGGAGGTGGAAGTGACGGATATTTTAATCAAGATGGTGGGTCTGGAAATGGGTCAGGCTCGACCGATGGGGGGACTACAGCTGAAGTTCGTATAAGTAATATTGAGCTCTATGATACTAACAATTTATTGACCCGTACCGTTACAGTGCAAGGCGCTACAGCAAAAGTTAAAGTAACTAATGCTTCTGGTCAAGCTATAAGCAGTGCTTTAGTTACTTTTTCAGGTTCAGGTGTCACATTTGGCACCACTAATAATGCTGTCTTAACTAATGCTGAAGGTGAAGCCAGTATTTCTCTTAAACCATCAAATACTACAGATACAGGAAGTCACCAGATTTCTGCCACTGTAATTTATAATGGTATATCGTCAACTTCTTCTCCCTATTATTTCACTTTACAGGCTTCTAATATAACTTTAGCTAACATGACTGCAGAAAGTACACTATTGGAATCAGGTGCTTCTACAAATATTACTTTAAAAACTCAAGATGCAGTAACAGGTATTAATCAGAACGATGTAACTGTAAACTTTAGTGCAACTTGTGGAAAATTTGAACCAAGTTCTATGGTTTCTTCAAATCAAGGCGATATTACTACAACTTATACAGCAGTTAATGCAAATGGTAACTTGTGTGAAGGTTTACAGACTATCACTGCAACTGGCAGTAATACAGCTATAAGCAATAGTATTCAAGTTAATATTGCGAACATACAGGCTAACTCAATAGTTTACAGCTCAGATCCGGTAAATCTTGGCATACAAAGAAGTGGATCTGCATCTTCTGGCCAGATTGAATATACGATTTACTCTAATGGAAAACCGGCTACCAATCAGGATGTCAGAATTGAGCTTATGCGAGGGCCAGAAGATATAAGCTTCATTACGCCAGGTAATCGCTTAACTAAAATTGTCAAAAGTAACTCATCTGGTAAAGTAATTATTAATTTATATCCAGGTAATAAACCTGGGCCTGTAGAAATCAAAGCCTCATTAGCTTTAAATTCTAATATTTTTGCACTGTCTAAAAACGTTACTATCTCTACGGGGCGTGTGACTCAAGATGGACTAAGTCTCTCAGTAGATAAAAACTCGCTTCAAAATGATGTAGATGGAGATTCTGCTACAATTGTAGCTCGTATGGTTGATAGAGTCGGTAATCCTGTACCCGATGGTACGAGCATCAGTTTCGTTGCAGAAGGCGGAAGTATAATGCCTAATTGTTCTACAGTAGGGGGCGCTTGTACTGTAAAACTGATTACCCAGAATCCTCGTCCTGCTGACAATCGTGTGACTGTGTTAGCTTATGTAGAGGGAGATAAAACCTATGAGGATTTAGATGGCGATAACTTATATACAGCTGGCATAGATAAGCTTAGCTCTAATATTGGTGACTTCTTCCGCGATGATAATGAAGATAATATCTACAATTCTAACTTGGGCGAGTTTCTTTATAAACGCGGAGCTAGTGGTACAGCTTGTACTGATTCTAAATTTGTGCAACCTAATATACCTTCTACTTGTGACAATAACTTGGATGCAGTTATTCGTCAGCAATTATTATTTGCTTTTGCTACAGATACTCCTACTATTTCTGATATTAGTCTTTCAAATACGCAGTTCTCATTCAAGCTTTTTGGTAATAGTGCTAGATCAGTTCCGATGCCTACAGGAACCACAGTTGCAGTTAAAGTTGAGGATAATACTAAAAACAATGAGTTATCATGTTCAGCTGAATTAAGAGCAGGTGGAGCGACTGTACCTAATGTATTTGACTTAAAAACACCTTCAGCTTTTAGGAATAATGAACAAGTCAATTATGAATATCGCTTAAAAGAGTGTGCTGCAGGAGACACTATTATTCTGGGTATAACAGCTCCTAATGGAAAGATCAAATCAGTAGAATATACCATCCGTTAATTAAAAATAAAAAACAGCGCCTAGGCGCTGTTTTTTTATGAATGTCAGTATCTGAAAATTAAAGTGAGGTTCCCACACTTACCCCAACAGTTGGGCGTACATTCATAGAACTGCAGCCCATCAAGGTAAGTGAACATAAAAGAACGAGTAAAATTTTATTCACGTAATAATCCCTGTTGCTTGGCCTGATTAAATAGAGCAGTCGAGCGCCCCCCACTATGACAGATCAGCAGAATCGGTTTAGGCAGGCTATTATAATAACGAGCAAACTCAACAATATCCGGCTGTGAAACTTTTACACTTTCAACAGGCTGGTAAATCAGACTGACATGAGACTTTTCTGCAACAGTCCGGAGCTGATTTACGGTTACAGGATTGCCGAGCTCACCGTCGGGCCGGTTAACAATGACTGATTTAAAACCCTGCTTGAGTAACTGCTGAAACTTTACCAAATCCATCTGTCCGGCTACGCTAACCTCTTCATTTAAAGGTTTGCTGATGGCCTGGTCAGTAACAGCAGCATTGACTGAAGAGATGGCACTTCCACACCAGCCCAGACTGAGCAGAAGGGCGCATATGTATTTAGTCATCCAGCAGGTCCATCTGTTTTGCTAATTGATAGAGGTTATTTGAGCGATTGCCAGTACGGCAGAACATTAAAATAGGTTTTGGCAGTTCATTATAGTGATTTGCAAATGTGCGCACATCAAGTTCACTGATCTGGCCAGCAACAACAGGCTGATAGACATAATCTAGGCCCGCAGCTCGAGCGGCCTCTTCAATCTGTGCACTGGTAGGCTGTTCAGCACCACCTTCCATATCTGGACGGTTATTGATGATCGATCTGAAACCTTTTTCAACTACTTGGGACACATGATCAGGGCCAATCTGGCCTGCAAAACCTACATTCTCGCTCATTTTTTTACTCCATAGACTCATAAGGAATTTATGCAGACATGATAGCATTAAGCAAGATTATGCGTCGAAATCGGTAGAAAATTAATAAATTTTTCCCAACAAAATATTAATGGATCTGATGAATATTTTTGATTGGAAGGTTTTTTAATCATATATGGGCTGAGGGCAGATTTAGAGTTTCTGTTTTTATAAAATAATACCATTTGAAAAGTCGGGCATACTCGCATTAAAATTTTCATATACATTGACTGGATGAAAATGAATGATTCTTGTATGTCCAAGCTGTAGTGCAAAAAATCGTGTACCAGAGGAAAAGCTTGATGCAGCTCCGAATTGTGGACAATGTCATGCTGCCTTGCTTCCACGAGCACCAATTGAGTTAACTGAGCAGAATTTTAGTAATTTCATGAGTCATAGTGACCTGCCTGTACTGATTGATCTATGGGCCGACTGGTGTGGGCCATGCAAAATGATGGCGCCGCATTTTGCTGAGGCTGCCAAACATAACCCGCATGTTATTTTTGCCAAGATTAATTCCGAGACTTCTCCACGCTTAAGTGCTGCATTTAATGTCAGAAGTATCCCGACCCTGGTACTGATGAATAAAACCACAGAAGTTGCTAGAATAAGTGGCGCCCTTCGATCTGCCGAGTTACAACAATGGCTGGATCAGCAACTTAAAGTCCGGAGTTAATGTGTCAGATATTAATCTAAAACCTGAAGGGGTATTGTCTCTTCAAACAATTGCTATGCCTGCTGATACCAACTGGAGCGGAGACGTGTTTGGTGGCTGGATCGTTTCACAGATGGATTTAGCTGGTGCAATTCATGCTGAACGTTTTAGTAAAGGACGATGCGCCACTATTTCGATTAACCAGATGACTTTTCTGGTACCGGTTAAAGTGGGCGATGTAATTAGCTGTTATACCAAAATTTTAAAAGTTGGTAATACTTCAATCCAGATGCAGATTGAAGTCTGGGATAGCCATGATTCATCACGGCCAGCTAAACGTGTTACAGAAGGAGTTTTTACTTTTGTCGCTGTAGACGTAAAAGGTAATAAACGCATAATTCCAGAAGAGGTTAAGCAGAAGTTTTTAGAGTCACAACAGGTTTAAAATAAAAATCCCAGACATAATCTGGGATTTTTTATAATTGTCATTAAGACGGTTTAAGCCGATCTTTAGCGACCCAGGCCCACAGCATTTCACACTGAATGGGCTCTTCACCAGACTCGTCTACCACTGAGACTGTAACGAGCGTTTCGCCTTTCTCCGAGGTTTGCATCATCTGCTGCTGTTCAGCAGACAAAGTTGCTACAGCGGTCATCGCTCCTTGAGTGGGCCGTTTAAAGTCAATTTTAAAACTTTTAATCAGTACAATAGCATTTTGAGGAACATTCATTGCAGTTACAAAACCAGTAGCAGTTTCGGCAAGAAGTGTCATGGCACAGGCATGAATCTGACCAATATGGTTCTGCATGGTATGATGATTCGCCATACTGACTACCACTTTGGATGCGGTTACTTCAAGATAACGAATCTTTGCTGTACCTACCATTGGCACCACCCGACCAAATGCTCTACTCCACAAAGTACTGCGCAGGCCTTTAGGAAGCTTTGAGGTGGTCTTGATCAGTCTGGACAAGCGATTATTATGGGCCATGAGGTTTCTCTTGCAAGCAATAGTGTCTTAATCTTTGAAGTTGTTAAATTGTAGTGGCAAGCTAAACTGCTGCTCACGCAGAAAGTTCATTACCTGCTGCAGGGTATCGCGCTTTTTGTCTGTTACACGGATTTTGTCACCCTGAATCGATGATTGCACTTTAATCCCACTTTCTTTAATGGCTTTATTAATTTTTTTTGCCGTATCTGAGTCAAGGCCATCTTTAAGTTTGATCACCTGGACTACATTTTTTCCTGAAGCAGTCGCTTTTTGGGGATCGAGTGCCTGTACATCAATTTTACGTTTATAAAAGTGATTCTCTAACATGCTATACACTTGTTCACATTGGAAATCACTTTCTGTGATAATTTTAATTTCTTTATTTTTTTCATTTAGTTCGATGGAAACATCCTGGCCGCGGAAGTCAAACCGGGTTGCAATTTCCTTTTGGGTATTTTGAACAGCGTGATTAACTTCAAATAACTCTAATTCGGATACAATATCGAAAGATGGCATGGTTTAGACCTTTACAAAGGGAAAGAATATCTGAGATGCTAGGGATGTTTTCTTCATTTGCCAAGTATTGTTTACATCAAAGGAGTGCGCAATGATCCGTAAACAAGAAATTACTACATTTGAGTTCCCAGAAAATGCTGTTATCTGGGATGTCCGTGACACAGGTGCATATGCAGAAGGTCATATTCGAGGTGCGATCAATCAGCCTATCAATGATCTGAGCGCAGAAAGCTTGTCTCAGGTAGCAGCGGATCAACCGATTTATATCCTGTGCGGTGGTGGCAGTAAAGCCCCGCGTGCGGCTGAAATGCTTGAAAGCATTGATGACTCGCGTGAATACGTGGTATTGATGGGGGGGACCCGAGCAGCACGTGATGCAGGATTGCCTTTGGAACAAGAAGGATAGAAAAAAGCGCCCCAGAGAGGGCGCTTTTTTTCAGGCTATGAGTACTGTACTGTCCAGCTTCGCACAGGCTGGTTGATTCAAGAATTTCTTTGCTGTTTTAAACGTTTTTGAAACCGTTGAGGGTTGAGCTTCTGTACTACACTGGCCGGTACAGGGCAGGCTTCTTTAAATACCAATGCGGCCAGTATTTCACTGCATAAGGGTGCATACAGAAAACCTTTAGAGCCTAAACCGGAAAAAGTATAAATTTCTGTATCAGACTCTATTTTGCCGAGCAGGGGAAAGTAATCCATAGTTTGGGCACGAATAGAGGCACGGCCCTGCCAAGCTTCTATAGGTGGTAAAGTGGCTGCATATTCTGGAAATACTTTTGCAAGAAGTTCTGCATTATGCTGATGATCCTCAGCCAGGACTTCATCATCTTCACGGCCTGGTAAGAACGAAGCGCCAAGAAGCAGATTTTCAGGATCAAATTGCAGACAATAACCGCCATAACTGATGGCTTCCTGCATATTCAGAGGTTGTACCGTATTATTGACCCAGCTTACTTGCCCTCGAATTGGCCGTAGTTTCGGGCAATTGCTGAGCAGTGATTGACTCTGTCGAGCACAGCACACCACCACATGGTCAAATTTACCCAGAGATTTACCGTTGGCATCATATAAGACGGTGTCTTGAGCTTGCGGAATAATACGTTCCACGGCTGCCTGCGCAAACTGGATCAGTGAATGTTCTAAAATCTGGTCACGTAACAGATGTGGAGAGACACCGCCAGCTTGATTAAGCCGTAGACTTTCAGACTGTGTAGAAAGCGGGTGACATTGAGCAGTTTGTACTGTAAGTAATTCATCCGGATATTGTTCTGCCAGACTCAAGAGCTGTTCGCCTTCTTTTAAAGCCATCTGGTGAATCTGTAATGGCCGGAAAGCTCTAAATTGCTGATAATAATTAAGTGCATATTGCCAAGTAACTGTCATTAAATGGGTATGACTTTTTTCGATCTGGCTGAGCTTCGGATTTAACAGGGCAAGTGGATTTCCAGAGGCACCAGCTAAAGGCGCATTGCGGTCAAACAGTTTAACCTGATGGCCACGCTGGGCAAAAGACCAGGCTACACTTAGTCCGGCAATACCTGCACCAATCACAGCGATCTGTTTTTGCCGATGAGTTGTTTTAACAGCTATTCGGGGGGGGAGTTGCCCTGAAGTCAGACTCTCTGGTTTTTCCTGCTTTTCAGTTGCAGCATCGGCAACGGACGGCTGCCAGATCGCTTTTAACATTTCACGCTTATGACCAAAACCACGTGGACGTGTAACCTGAATGCCGTGACTACGTAACCCCCGCTTGAGAACACCGGCGACGCTGAATGAAGCAAATGTAGTACCATGGTCAGATAAACGGATAATATGATTTAAAACCTGTTCTTCCCACATATCCGGATTACAAGAAGGCGCAAAGCCATCCAGAAACCAGGCATTTACAGATGCTGTCTTTTCCATAAGGGGGAACATATCATGTGCATCTCCCAGCCACAGGTCAAGGCTAAAGCGTTCTTCAGGAAATGACAGCCGGTGACAGCCTGCAATCAGTAAGGGATACTGCTGGAGCAGCTGCTCGGCTAAAGGAGCAAGTTCTGGCCAAGCTTTTAATGCACGGATCAGATCAGGTTTACCAAGCGGAAACTTCTCTACACTGACTGCATGCAGATGGCTATGATTATCAGGTCTGACCTGTTGCCAAAGTTGCCATAACGCTAGAATATTCAGTCCAGTACCAAAACCGGTTTCACCTACACAGAAATATTCAAAGTCGCTTAAGGTAGCGAGGCGTTCAGTCAAGTCATTGCCATTTAAAAAAACATGGCGTGTTTCCAGCAGACCGTTATCTTTAGAGAAATAGACATCTCCAAACTGTCGGGATACCGGTACCTCAATATTATCGATAAGTTGCCAGTCTAAAGCAGCTGTTTGAATCGGATAGGACAAACCATAAAACCCTTTATTTATGCAGAGAAAAAGTGGAAATTACCACTGACGCCGGCGCTTGGTGTATACATAACTTGCAATAAGAAAACCCATCAATACGCCTACAGCTAAAGTTGCTGCGCCGTAGAGAAACATCTGGGCACTACGTTCACTCTGTAAAACCTGAACCTGTACAGCAAGGCTATCATTTTTTAATTGCAGTTCCTGATTTTGTGCCAGCGCGTCCAGATTGGCTTTTTCCAGTTGTTGCAGGCGTATACCTTGATCTTTGATCAGTGTTTTAATCTTGGCATCTTGCAAGGCCTTATTTTTGGCGAGTTGTTCAGCTGTTAAAGGCCGGACTTCCTGAGGTTGGCCTGTAGGGGCAACTGTTGCAGCGACAGCCATAGCGGCTGGTCGGTTAGCCGTATTAGCATTTAGTGGGGCTGTTACAGGTGCAGCTGCTACAGGTTCACTGACTGCTTCAACAGCCCAGGCGGTAGAACAAAAAAATAGAATGCCCAGACAGCTTTGGACTACAACACGCATGAATTTATCCTTGAGGAAAGGCTTTATTGAAAGGCTTAATATCGATATGCGCATAAACACCAGCTTTTAGAAAAGGCTCTTCTTTAAGCCAGACATCCAGTGCTTCACGGCTATCAAACTCAACAATCATAGTACTGCCATAAAAACCTGCCTGAGGATCAGCAGGGTCTTTAGGCATCGCACCTGCTACGATCAGGCGGCCTTCGTCATTTAGCTTTTGTAACCGTTCAATGTGTTGAGGACGTGTGGCGAGACGTTTTTCAACTGTACCCTCGTGATCGGTACAGCTTAATACAAATAAAGGCATGAAATTTTTGACCTGTATGACACACCTTAAGCTTCGGGCGACTTAAAGTGTTTACGTAAGACTATGAACTGAATAATGATAAAGGAAAACATAACAATCATGTCACCAAATGCCGTAAATTCTCCCCAATATTTTCCATTCATCCAGATAAAGGCAAAGAAAATATGCAGGCAGGCCATGACTACAAACATGGCAGCCCAAGCAAAGTTCAGATTCTTCCAGCCTTTTTCGGTCAGGTTGAAAATAGGACCAAATAAACGCTGGATCAGGGGTTTACGTTCTTTACCGAAAAATGGCGACAAAAGGAAAGCTCCGGCAAAGACCAGATTCAAAATAGCTGCCTTCAGACGGATATAAAAATCATCGCTAAGCATTAAAGTGATACCACCAAAAATTACGGTCATAAACAGCACAATCCACTGCTGTTTATCCAGACGGAATTTTTGCATGACAAATAAAGCACCATACACCACCAACATGGAAATGATGAGTCCTGTGGTCGCCACCAGAATATTATTGTTATCTACACCGCCCGCAGAGCCGATCAGTTGTAAAAGTGGATGTTGGGTATCATCTGGTTCAACCGTCTTGTACAGATAAAAGAAAATAATCAGTGGAACAAAGTCCAGAAGCGCTTTCATGTTAGAGTATCAGTTCTGTTTAAATAAATAGCATAGTATAAGAGATGCACGGCATAGATTTACATACACACAGCAATATTTCTGATGGAACTTTGTCTCCAGAGGCGCTGGTGCATGCTGCTGTTGCAGCAGGTGTTCATACCTTGGCCCTTACAGATCATGACAATATGGACGGCATCCAGCGGGCTAAAGCCTGTAGCATGACACTTGAGGCTCCTTACTCACTCAGGATTATTCCTGGTGTAGAGATTTCAAGCCAGTGGTCACGCCCTGCCACCAAAAAGAGTTATGGTGTACATGTGGTCGCGCTGGGCATGCAAAATCCGGCCCCATTATTGCAAATGCTTGAGCAGCAAAAACGTATACGTGCAGCACGTGCCAGACACATTTGTCATCTGCTCACCGATATTATTCAGGTAGATATTTATGAGCAGGTTCTGGCGCTGGTTGAAGGTGAACCTGACCGGATTACCCGAACACATATTGCCAAAGCGCTGGTACAGCAACAGATTGTATCCCGGCCACAGCAGGCTTTTGACCGTTATTTAAAAGAGGGGAAAAAAGCTTTTGTAAATTTTGAAGGTCTAGGGCTGGCCGAAACCATTCAAGTTATACATGCCAGTCGTGGTTTTGCAGTTTTGGCTCATCCAACTCGTTATACCTTGTCGGCCACCAATATCCGTTATCTGGTCGAGTTATTTGCAGAGTCTGGCGGGGATGCCATCGAATTGCCACCGGCCAGTGACCCGACTTCTACTCGCCAGATGATTGACCGGCTGATTCAGCAGTATGCACTGAAAGTTTCAATTGGTAGTGATTATCATGGTGAAAACATGCCTTGGCTCAAACTGGGCAATGTACCTTCACTCCGCCCAGACCAGATTGGGATTTGGGAAAGTTTTTCGCTATAAACCTGTTTAAAGAAGATTATCGTCCTGTGCCTGAATTGGGGGAGGCGTAGGCTTACCTAAAGTGCCGAGCAGTTCAATTTCAATCAGTCGTACCATTGAGTCTAGCGGTAAGTCATTACTTTGGGTGCCAAACGGTTCTTCAAGTTCTGTACTCAGTGCGTCAAGCCCCAGGAATGTATAGGCCAGCAGCCCGACCAGAAATGGGGTAAGCAAACCTAAAGTCTGGCCCAGACTAAAAGGCAGCAAGAAACAGAAACAATAAACAGTACGGTTAAGCAAAACCGAATAGGCAAACGGAAGAGGCGTATTGGCAATCCGGTCGCAACCAGTCTGGACCTCACTCAGTGCTGCTACATTTTGATTCATCTGTGTATAGATGATGTCGGAAATTTCGCCTTCTTTTAAAGCCAGCAACAGTTCCCACTGAATCAGGCTCAAAGTATACTGCGGCGCATTATGGTGCTGATAAAGCTGGGTCAGTGCCTGTTGTGACATACCGCTGGTCTGCAAAAGTTCAGTAGGATTAGCAGTCTGATGACGCAAACGGTCACGTAATACATTGGCAAATACAATGACGTGCTGAATAATACGTTCACGACGTGCCTGTGGCAGTACACGGCAGTCACGGTCAAAATGGCGGGCATTGGCAATCAGAATACCCCAGAGACGCCGGGCTTCCCACCAACGGTCATAACAGGCGGTATTTTTGAAACCCAGAAAGATCGAAAGTACTACTCCAATTAAAGTAAAACCGGCTAAAGGAACTTCCGGAAAGCGATACAGATCAATATATTCAATTCCGCCTACAATGGCTGAGATGAGCATAACAATCCCAAGCGGCGGCAGAATTTTAGGTAGAATTGTACCGCGCCAAGAAAATAATAACTTTAAAACATCGGGTTGCTCGCGGACAATCATATCTGCTAAAACGTCACTGGGTTTAAGCTGATCTTTACGGCTTCAACCAGCTTTGTCAACCTTATTCTCGACCTGTTCTGAAGTATTGAATAAGCCCTGCTCAGCAAAGGAAAAACTGCATTCTGGAGAGATAATAAAATGATCAAGCAGGACAATTTCTACTAACTTACAGGCCTGAGATAATTGCCGTGTAAGTTCCAGATCAGCCGGTGAAGGTTGTGGCTGTCCAAAAGGATGGTTATGTGCAATAACCAGATGACAAGCATGCTGTTTTAAGGCATAGCGCAAAATCTGGTTGATAGATACGGCACAATGATTCAGTGAACCAAAAAATAATTTCTTGAAACTGAGCTTGCGCAGGTCATTATCCAGACAGAGCACTGCAAAAACTTCCTGCCGTTCTCCCAGCAGTTCGTAACGTAAATAGTCTAACACCTGAGCTGAAGAGTTAAGCTCGAGCTGGGGCTGGTGGAAATATTGCTGGAGGTAACGCCGTCCTAACTCTTTAACTGCCATGAGTTGTGAATATTTACTAGGTCCCATGCCATGGAACTGGCTTAGGTCACTTAGTTCGGCATCAAATACCGGACTCAGGCCACCAAAATGCTGAATCATCTGTCGTGCCAGCTCCACTGCTGAATGCTGTCTAGAACCGGAACGCAGGAAAATGGCCAGAAGTTCTGCATCGGAAAGGCTTTGTGCTCCTTGCTGTAATAGCCGCTCTCTGGGCCGTTCCTGTTCCGGCCAATGCTTGATTGAATTTTGCATAATAGTTCACTTTTCTTGTTTATTTTCGTTTTTATATTTCCAGCCGAGAGGCTTGGGTCAGCAGATATTTAATGCTATTGTGAGCGGCACTGCAACAGAGGATTACTGTTCGTGAGCTTTGATTTAAGTGTAATTTCAAATAAAAATATTATTGTCGCTGTCACGGGCGGAATCGCCGCCTATAAATCTGCTATTCTGGTCCGCCGGCTAAAAGACTATGGTTTTAATGTCAGAGTAGTGATGACGCATGGTGCCCAGGCTTTTATCACACCGCTGACTTTCCAGGCCCTCTCAGGTAATCCGGTATATACTGAACTTTTAGACCCTGAAGCTGAAGCAGGAATGGGGCATATTGAACTGGCACGCTGGGCAGATCTGGTTCTGGTTGCACCCGCCAGCTGCGATACACTGGCAAAATTCGCTGCCGGTCTTGCCGATGATTTGCTGAGTACCTTATATCTGGCGACTAAAGCTCCAGTCTGGGTAGCGCCAGCAATGAACCAGCAAATGTGGGCAGCAAAAGCTACACAACGAAATCTGGCGACACTGGTTGAAGATGGTGTTCATGTGGTTATGCCAGAAGCAGGTGCTCAGGCTTGTGGTGATGTCGGACTTGGTCGCATGCCGGAACCAGAAGATCTGGCCCGTCAGGTTAAAGACTATTTTCATAAAGCCCAGCGTGCCATTGCTGAAAAATTTGGTCTTCTGGCCAGCAAACATGTGGTCATTACAGCAGGTCCGACCCGCGAAGCGATTGACCCGGTACGCTATATTTCTAACCATAGTACCGGAAAGATGGGTTTTGCTCTGGCCGCGGCCTGCTATGCAGCAGGAGCTAGAGTTACCTTAATTGCTGGCCCGGTAAGTCTGGATACGCCTAATGGGGTAAGACGCATTAATGTATCTTCAGCAGTTCAGATGTTAGAACACAGTATGCAGATGCTGGAAGAAGGCTGTGATATTTTTATCGCCACCGCAGCTGTTGCCGATTATCGTGTAGCAGAAGTTGCTGAGCATAAAATCAAGAAAGCCGGCGATGAGCTGAATGTTTCCCTGATTAAGAATCCCGATATTGTGGCAACTATTGCCCAGCAGCAAAAGCGCCCATTTATGGTCGGTTTTGCAGCAGAAACCCGTAATGTAGAAGAGTATGCAGCTGGGAAGCTGATTGCGAAAAAGCTGGATATGATCGCTTGTAATGATGTATCACGGAATGACATCGGTTTTGCTTCCGATGAAAATGCCATGATTGTATTTTTTGCCGAGCAGTATCATCTGCAAAAACGTGAGCTGGAAAAGGCGTCTAAGCAGGAAATTGCCCAGCAGCTGGTTGAGGCTGTCGCTGATGCACTGCATCAAAATGCCGCTGTATCCTGATGTATAAAAAACAGTTAATAAAAAAGACCGCAGATTGCGGTCTTTTTTTTACAGGCTGGTAATTAAGCCTGACCTTCAGCATCGGCAGCCCGTTGCATATTAGCTTCAAACTCGGCATCAAAGTTGATTGGAGTTAAAAGCAATTGCGGGAAGCTACCTTTAGTAACCATATCATTTACAGCTTCACGCAGGAACGGAAATAGGATATTCGGGCAATAAGCACCCAGAATGTAAGGAAGACGCTCTTCCTCAACATTATCTACCAAAAAAATGCCTGACTGGGTTACATCGACAATAAACGCAGTATCGCCGGCATTGTTCGCTTGAACTACTACTTTGAGTGAAACCTCAAAATGAGTCGGATCAATTTTCTCTGCGGAAGAGGATAAATTGATATTCAGTTCAGGCTGCCATTCTTTAGTAAATACTTGTGCCCCTGGTACTTCAAAAGAAATATCCTTAGTATAAATACGCTCTAAGGCAAGTTGTGGTTGAGTTTGTTGTTCTTCACTCATTCTTTATATCCTTGATATGGAAACGGGTTAAGCTAAAAGACTATCGAGTTTACCTTCGCGCTCAAGAGCATAGAGCTGATCAAAACCACCGATAAACTGATCTTTAATAAAAATTTGTGGAACAGTACGATGATTAGTGCGCTGCATCAACTCCACACGTACTTCAGGTGCTTCATTTGATAAGTTAATTTCTTTGTATGCTACACCTTTACGCTCAAGAAGCTGTTTAGCACGTACACAGTACGGGCAGAAGGTGGTTGAGTAAATTGTTACTTCAGCAGCCATAAAATATCTCCTTAAGCTTTGGTGGTTTTATTACCTTTTACCAAGGGTAAACCTTGGGCTTTCCAGTTGCTAATGCCACCGTCGAGACGGTAACTGTCATTATGTCCAACTTTCTGTAGCGCACTACCTGCAACCTGACCCAGATTGCAGATAAAAACTAAAGGACGTTCTGTCGCTTTTAATTCATCAACATGATTGGCGATCTGGCTATAAGGGATATTTCGACTACCACTAATATGGCCTTCACGAAAATCTTTAGCATCACGCAGATCGATCAGCATGGCATTTTTTGCCTTGACCAGAATTCCAAGTGACTGCGGTGAAATTTTGCGGCCATTTCGCTGTCCTTCAAAAATGAAAAACAACACCAGCAAAACCCCTAACGTACCAAACAAAAAGGGGTGATTCCCCATAAATTCAAGCCAACGTTCCACAAGTCACCTAATTCAAATCAAAACTGATCTAGAGTATATCGTATATATATGGTGATCAAAATCATCCCTTCAAGGGATGGGCTTTAGAAAACCGTAATAAAACTAATTTTTTTGCTGAGCTTCAGCAATCTCATCCTGCAAGCGTAAATAGCTTTCCAGACGACGGGGCAGAATTTCTCCATTCTTCGCCGCCTCTCTAAGCGCACAATGTTTTTCATGTGTGTGAGTACAGTTACGGAACTGACAGTGCCCCAATAGATTTTCAATTTCAGGAAAACCGCGCTGAACCTTATCTGCATCCAGATGCCACAGGCCAAATTCACGAATTCCAGGCGAATCAATCAATGCGCCGCTAGTTCCAAAACGGATTAAACGCGTAGAAGTAGTCGTGTGCTGACCTAAAGCAGAATTCTCGGAAATTATATTGGTTTTCTGAGAGGCATCAGGAACAATTGCATTGATCAGGGAACTCTTTCCTACACCAGACTGGCCTACAAATGCGACAGTTTCACCATCCAGGCGTTGTGCCAAAGCAGACAGATCACCTTTAGACTGTGTTTGCATGACTTCATAACCCAGTGCTTCATATTCGGACACTAGCTGTAAAATAGGATCATTCTGACTGAGCAGATCAGTTTTGTTGAGTACTAGAAGCGCAGGTATCTCGGCATCTGCACATGCAACTAAATAGCGGTCAATTAGCATCGGGGCCGGTTCTGGCAAGACAGCAAAAACGACTACGATTAGAGAAATATTAGCTGCAACCGGTTTGACCTTATGATAGCGATCCGGACGGGTGAGTAAGGAAGATCGCGAATGAATCGCTGTGATAATACCTAAACCGGTATTGGGGTCGGCTTGCCATTTGACCCGGTCTCCTGTAACCAGTAATTCTAGATTGGTACGGGTATGGCAGCGCCAGATACTGCCCAGTTCCACTGGTTTCCAGAATGGCTCCGGTTCACCTGGCTGGGTCACAGGTTGTGGCGGATGTTCAACAGGAACAGACAAGGCTTCCACTTCAAGCTGGCGGCCATAATGCTGTACCACCAGACCTTCAAGGTCATTTGAAGTATCGATTTCTTCCTGACGTGTTTTTTGCTGTTTCTGAATCCGGCGTTGCTGTTGTTCAGTCAAGCGACGTTTACGAATTAATGCCATTCATATCCTGAGAAAAACCACCTGTTAAGGATGGCAAAAATAGCATGAAGCGGGGTTGAAGTTACAGCCAAGATACAAGAAATTTGCTACTATTATTACTTTCCAAGTACATTAAGATGGTCTTTCATGAGTAGTACCCCAGATACACGGTTAATTTGGATTGACCTGGAAATGACCGGTTTAGATACCGATAACGATCAGATTATTGAAATTGCAACAATTATTACAGATGATCATTTAAATATTCTGGCTGAAGGTCCGGTACTGGCTATTCACCAGTCTGATCAGGTCTTAAATGCAATGGATGAGTGGAATACTCGCCAGCATGGACAATCGGGTCTGATTCAGCGTGTACGTCGTAGTACTTTAACTGCTCTTGAAGCAGAACAGCAGACGATAGATTTTCTAAAAAAATGGGTTAACCCGAAAACTTCACCAATGTGTGGTAACTCGATCTGTCAGGATCGCCGTTTTCTGCACCGGTTAATGCCAGAACTGGAACAATTCTTTCATTACCGTAATCTGGATGTTTCTTCAGTCAAGGAACTGGCGAAACGCTGGCGGCCAGAAATTATGAGTGGCCTTAAAAAGCAGGCATCGCATCTGGCAATGGATGACATTCGTGACTCAATCCGTGAATTGAAATATTATCGCGAGTATTTCTTTATTACACATGATAACCAGCATTAAGATATTTTTAGACTCAAATATGCTGCTGAATAGAAATATCAGTCATAAAAAAACGCCTGAATTTACAGGCGTTTTTTTAGATATTGAATCAGGATTGTGATGTAAAGAACTCTTCACTAAATTCCATCACCAGGTCAGAGCCAGCATTAATCTTGGCAATACGCATAGACAGTTCAGGTAAGATGCGCTGTACAAAATAATGTGCCAAGGTCAGTTTGTTCTGGTAAAACTCACCAGATTTATCTTTTGCTGCCGCTGCAATACGTGCAAACATATAACTGAAGCTGAGCAGGCCAACTGCATGCAGGAAGTCAACTGCAACAGAGTTAGAGAAATCTGGTTTTTCTGATGCCTGTTCAATGATAAAACGACTTACCGCTTCAATATCAGTTGCCGCGTCTAGTGTTGCATCTTTAATGAAGTTGAGATGAGTATCCATATTGTTGGCAAAATCACGGATCTCTGCAATGTACTCTTCCAGGAAAGCACCATTATTTTTTATCAGCTTACGGCCAATCAGATCTTGTGACTGTACACCATTGGTGCCTTCATAGATCTGGGCAATACGCAGATCACGAACACATTGTTCCATACCCCATTCGCGAATATAACCGTGCCCGCCTAAAACCATTTGTGCATCCAGAGTTGCCTGGAATGCCGTATCCGTTAAATATGCTTTAGCAATTGGAGTGAGCAGGGCCACGCGATCATTGGCTTTTTTCACAGCTTCAGGGTCAGTAGAGAACTTGGTAATGTCCAGTTGCTGACCTACATACACCGCAAATGCACGTGATGCTTCACTGTTAGCACGAACATTAAGCAGCATACGGCGTACATCGCCATGAACCAGAATACTGTCGGCAACCTTGTTGGGTGATTTTATACCTGAGGCGCTACGACCTTGAATACGGTCAGTGGCATACTGGGCTGCATTCTGGTAGGCGAACTCGGAAGCTCCGATACCTTGAATGCCCATTGACAGACGTTCATAGTTCATCATAACGAACATGGCTGCCAGGCCTTCATTCTCTTTACCAACAATAAAGCCTTTAGCGCCATCAAAATTCATTACACAGGTAGCGGAGGCTTTAATACCCATCTTATGTTCAATAGAGCCTGGTCCGACAGGGTTACGTTCACCTAGACTGCCATCTTCATTGACCAGAAATTTTGGAACAATAAAGAGCGAAATACCGCGTGAACCAGCAGGGGCATCCGGAGTTTTTGCCAATACCAGATGAATAATATTATCACTCAGGTCATGGTCACCACCGGTAATGAAAATTTTGGTACCGGTAATACTGTAACTGCCATCTTCATTTCGTTCTGCTTTGGTTTTAATAATACCCAAATCAGTGCCCGCATGCGGCTCAGTCAGACACATGGTCCCTGACCATTCACCTGAATAGATTTTTGGCAGATAGGTTTCTTTTTGTTCCTGCGAAGCATAACTGTTAAGTGCCATACCTGCACCTACAGAAAGCAGGGGATAGAGCATGAATGCCGGATTGGTCGCAAACAGCATTTCATCTGCCAATACAGTCAGCATTTTTGGCATTGCCTGACCGCCCCATTCTTCATCGGCGCCCAAGCCAATCCAGCCACCTTCTGCATATTGGCGAAAAGCTTCCTTATAGCCCGCAGGAGTAGTGACTGCACTATTATTATATTGTGCACCTTCTTCATCACCACTGCGGTTTAATGGCAGAGTCACGTTCTGTGCAAACTTGGCCATTTCTTCAAGAATTGCTTCAGCAGTTGCTGCATCTACATGGTTTAGGTTTTCATTGGCTTGCCAGAATTGTTCTGCCTGAAAGACATCATTCAGAATAAAGCGCATATCTGCAAGAGGTGCATTATAAATTGGCATAGTTCACCTGTTTATTGTTCGAATCAGTAGATTTTAATCAAGTTAAGTAAAGTGCCGTTATACCTTAACCGATTACGTACCAGATTTTGAGTATTTGATAAAAGAAAAGGACTGTCCAGAATAATGCTGTGCAGTCCTTTCCCATGAAAACTTGCTATAACAATGTTTTGTTAGAAGACGAAATGTTCAGCATCAAGTGCCATGAGTGAATCAAGGCCGCCTGCGATTACGTCAACATGTGAGCGTACACGTGGCAGGATTTTCTTGAAGTAGAACCGTGCAGTGGTAATTTTGGCATTGTAGAAATCAACTTCTGTACTGCCAGCTGCCAGCTGCTGCTGAGCCAGAAGCGCCATACGTGCCCACAGGTAAGCCAGTGTTACATAGCCCGAGAAGTACATGTAGTCAACTGCTGCTGCACCTACTTCATCCGGATTTTGCATTGCTTTCATACCAATTTGCATAGTCAGCTCACCCCACTCTTTATTGAGTTTGGCAAGTGGCTCGATGAACTCGGCAAGTTCTGCATTGTCTTTGTTGGCTTCGGCAAATTTATGAATGATCTTGGTGAAATCTTTCAGCATGGCGCCTTGAGTGCCCAGCACTTTACGGCCTAGCAGGTCAAGAGCCTGGATTTCAGTAGTTCCTTCGTACAGGCAGGCAATACGGGTATCACGTACAATCTGTTCCATACCATGTTCAGAAATGAAACCATGACCGCCATACACCTGAATACCTTTATTTGCAGCTTCCAGACCGGTTTCAGTCAGGAATGCCTTAGCGATTGGGGTAAGAAGTGACAGGATATTGTCGGAGAATTTACGCTCTTCTTCAGTTGCGCCTTTTTCAACAACATCAGCATGCTGGGCCAGCAGATAAACCAGTGCACGGCCACCTTCGGCAAATGCTTTCTGAGTCATCAGCATGTTACGTACTGCCGGGTGAACAATAATTGGATCAGCTTCTTTTTCTGGGGCTTTAGGGCCAGAAAGCGAACGCATCGCCAGACGGTCTTTTGCATATACAATAGACCCTTGGAACGCTGACTCAGATGCAGCCAGACCTTGTACTGCCGTGCCAATACGTGCCGTGTTCATGAATGTGAACATACAGTTCAGGCCGCGGTTTTCAGGACCGATCAGGTAACCGGTTGCGCGATCAAAATTGATAACGCAGGTGGCATTACCATGAATTCCCATTTTATGTTCAATTGAACCACAACGCACGGCATTACGCTCGCCAACTGAACCATCAGCATTCACATTGAATTTTGGCACAATAAACAGGGAAATACCTTTGGTACCTTTAGGCGCGCCAGGCAAGCGGGCAAGAACAATATGAATAATATTTTCTGCCATGTCGTGTTCGCCGGCAGAAATAAAGATTTTTTCGCCAGAGATTGCATAGCTGCCATCAGCATTTGGTTCAGCTTTGGTACGAATAATACCCAGATCAGAACCTGCATGTGACTCGGTCAGGCACATGGTACCCGTCCATTCACCTGATACCAGTTTCGGCAGATAGGTCTCTTTTTGTTCATCAGAACCATGATGCTCAAGAGTACGCACTGCACCATGAGACAGACCCGGGTACATGCCCCAAGCCCAGTTAGAACTACCTACCATCTCAGAAATAGCAATGCCCAGCGAGTTTGGCAGGCCCTGACCGCCGTATTGCTCTTCAGCAGAAAGAGATGGGAAGCCGAGTTCGATATATTTTTGATAAGCTTCTTTAAAGCCGGTTGGTGTAGTTACTACACCATCATTCCAGCTACAGCCTTCACGGTCACCAATCTGGTTTAACGGAGAGAGTTCGTTTTCACAAAAGTCTGCAGCCGCTTCAAGATACTGATCTACTAAATCACGGCTTACATTTTCCTGAAAAGCCGGTAATTTTGCATAATGTTCTTCGGCATTTAACAGTTCATGCAGAACAAATTGCATATCACGTAAGGGCGCTTTGTATTGTGGCATATCGGGTTCCTCAATACTGGTTAAACCAGATTTATAATCCTAATAAACGATTTACGTGCCAGCAGCGACACATATATTTGTACGCTTACATCGTGCAATAAGTTGCACCACCACACAAGCGTCGAAGGGGTATTGTTGGTGACTGTAAAGTCAAAGAAAAGACTCTTGAAAAATCTAACCTGTTTGAGTGTAAACAGTTTTTATTATTTTAAGCTGACACAAATAGTCAAAATCGTAAGGGAATATGTATGGTATGAGGCAAGGAATTAAATAAAAAAGACACCCAAAGGTGTCTTTAATAGTTTTACTTTCATGCTACCGGTTTAGCAGCAGGCTGCGGTGTTAATGGCTGAGCAGTTGAAGGCTGGGGCGCCACTGTTGCTGTCCGTTTAGGCTTAAAGCGCATTTCACAGGTGCCTTCAATGGTTTTGTCGGCCATTTTGAGCTGAACGGTTTGTCCGGCAGGCTTACCTGCACAGGCCTGCTGAAGCTGCTGATAATGCATCTGCCGTTCAGCACGGCGCTTATCCCACTCTGCACGTTGTTCCGGTGTCATATTCCGGTGATGGCGTTTCATATGATGGCCTCTATCACCATCTTTGTGCATCATTGGGTGATGTGGTTTATCTTGTGGAGCTGTAGAGGATTGACAGGCAGTCAGGCCTATAACAGCAGTCAACGCTGTACCCAATAATCCGGCCTTGATTAAAGATTTCATTATTACTCCTGAGCCAACTGTATTTACCAATAGCTTAAGATTAAATAATAAAGATGTAGAAACAATGAAGAGTATTTTTGCCAGAGCTTGGTTACAATGATGAATCAGAAGAATAAATTGAGAAATTGTTTTGAAGATCCGCCGAGTTCCTATTGCCTTACGCCTGTTTCTGACCGTGCTGTTTACGACGTTATTCATTACGACGCTCAGCTTGGGGGTATTGCACTGGACCATGCAGAAAAACTTTGCCAAGTATGTGGCAGATGTAGAAATGCAGAAGCTGGATCTTCTGATCAGTAATCTGGCTGGTGTATACGGTTTATATCAGGACTGGGGTAATGCTATTCAGGCGCAGATTTTACAGATTGAAGGTGAGGCTGCACCAGACGACTATGACCGTCTTTCGCGGTGGTGGCTGCGCCGTCAATACGATATTGCCTTGCAGCAGCGTTATTTTCAAGAACATTCTATGATGAATGTCTCTCCCCAGTTTCCGGCCAATGAACAGTTACGGCAAAAAATGGTGGATACTGAAGAACTACGGTTTATTGAAGAAAATTTACCTTCCGAATATCAGCCTTTTGAAGGACTGCGTTTTCCGTTAAGTGCTAACCAGAGCATGACCCATAATCCGGAAAAGAAAACCAATCCCTCTACGCTTCAAAGCGTAGAAGCTCAAGCTGGTAAAAAACGGTTCATTTTTATGCCAGACCGTCTGGGGCTGAGTTCGCGGTTATCACTGTATGATGCCCAGCGACAGTTTGTAGTTGGTGAGCCCTCTGATCAGGAAGTATCTTATCGTCCTATAGTAGTAGGTAATCAGGTAGTCGGCTATCTGGGCTTAAAACCTGTACTGGATCAGGATGATGCTTTAAGTATTAATTTCTTCAGTAACCAGAAGCGCTACCTGCTTTTAGTATATGCCTTAACCATTTTGGCCAGTTTGATTGCCGCTATATTAATGGCAACCTATTTTAAAAAGCCGATTCAACGCCTGCTGCGTGCCACACAGGAATTAACTCGAGGTAATTATCTGCATCAGGTCAAAATTCGCCGTAATGATGAGTTAGGTGATCTGGCCAATGAGATTAACCAGTTAGCAATTATTCTTGACCAGCATGAGCAGTCACGCCGGCAATGGGTTGCAGATACTTCACATGAGTTGAAAACACCGTTAGCGGTACTACAGGCCCAGATTGAGGCCATGCAGGATGGTATCCGAAAAGCTACCCCTGAGCATCTTGCTGCCATGATGCGTCAGGTCAGCAGTCTGAAAAAACTTACTAAAGATCTGGCGGATCTGGCCCAGGCCGAGGCCCAGCAGCTCAAGTGCTATTTCTCTAATGTTGATCCGTGGTCTGTGGTACAGCAGGAAATTGAAAACTTCCGGCCGAACTTTGAACAGGCAGGACTCTCAGTACACTCAGAGGGAACAGAGGCTGAATTACAATTGGATGTAGACCGATTCAAACAAATTGTGGTCAACTTGCTTGGAAACAGTATTCGCTATACAGAAAGTGGTGGAGAAATCCGTATTCATACTGAACAGTCTGATACGCATTGGAGTCTGTATGTGGATGACAGCCCATTTGGGCTCAGCGATGAGCAGCTGTCACGTCTGGGTGAGCGCTTTTACCGAGTAGATGATTCGCGTACGCGCAGTACCGGCGGAACCGGATTAGGTCTGGCCCTGTCCTGTAAAATTGCCCAAACCATGGGCGGAGAATTAACATTCCATCATTCACCACTCGGCGGTTTGCGTTGCAAGCTGACTTTTCCCAAATTAACCACTATATAAGGAAGCACACTCATGAAGCATGTCATGCTAGTAGAAGATGAAGTTGAACTTGCTGGACTGGTACGCGATTATCTTGAGGCTGGCGGTTTTGAAGTGAGCGTCTTTCATGATGGGCAAGAAGCCTATGACCATTTCCTTCAGCGCAAACCAAGTCTCATGATTCTGGATCTAATGGTACCGCGTATGGATGGGTTGACTATTTGCCGAAAAGTACGTGAACAGTCAGATATTCCTATTATTATGGTCACTGCCCGGACTGAAGAAATTGATCGTGTACTTGGCTTAAATATGGGTGCTGATGATTACATTTGTAAACCGTTTAGTCCTAAAGAGCTGGTAGCACGTGTACAGGCGGTACTGCGCCGTCTGGACCGCAAGGCTGAACCTGAACAAAATAGTCTTTTCAGAATCGATAAGGCGCAACAGCGTATCTGGTATCAGCAGAAATCCTTGAATCTGACACCCACAGAGTTCCGCCTGTTAGAGCTGTTTTTAGAACACGTGGGACAGGTATATTCACGTGCCCAGCTGTTAGATCATATTAATCCTGACAGTTTTGATGTAGCCGACCGTGTGATTGATAGCCACATTAAAAATCTGCGCCGTAAAATCACTGATGCAGCTAATACTGGTAACCGCCATGAGTGGATTCAGGCAGTTTACGGGGTAGGCTATCGTTTTGAATATCCAGATGAATAAATAGCACAGCTTTAATTTTCTTACTAAAAAGCGGAGAGCATATGATCCGCTTTTTTATTGATTAGCTCTGGTTAGAGGCTGTGGATGCTGAGGCTAAGAAGTTGTCTGATGATCAGTGCGGTGCAGAATATGATAAGTCTGCTAGCCATATATTATTCTCTTGTCTTTATACGACAAATACTCTATTTCTTATAAAACCCATTAGATAAATTGTTTTTAGAGAAATAGTTGCTGAACAAATACTTATAATTTCCTGTATTTTTTCTAATTAGTTGGCTCTAACCGGATTAGAGGTGTGGATAAAATGTATTTTATCCACACCTCTACAGTTTCAGCTATGAAGAGCAGCTAACCATAATTTCGGGTATATCACTTGGTAGAGGCGCCTGGTCTTCCGGTTTTTCGGTTTCTGGCTGAAAAACAAACGGCTGACTGAGTAAGGTGAATAAACGGTCTACTTCAGAAAAGTCATCCTGTTCTGCCAGTTCAATCGCTTTTTGTGCCATGTGATTACGCAGAATATAGCGAGGATTAACCTGTTGCATGGCCTGATCCAGCTTATCTGTATCTTGATGCTCACGGATTTGCTGATATAGGGTCAAGAAGGTATCAAACTGCCGGATATCGAGGCAGTCATCACGAAGAGCCTTATATTCCTTTTGCTGTAAGCGGATAAAACTGTGAGTGTAGTCCAACTGTTCACTTTGCAGAATTCTTAAGAAGGCCATACCACATTCCATACTCTCTTTATGGAATTCGGGTAAGCCCATTTTCTGACATAAACCAAATTGATACTGTTCCAAAAAGGTCGGTTCAAACTGTTCCAGACATTTGGCAAGTTCTTCCTTGAATTGTTCCTTGTCGGTTTCTTCAGCCAAAGGAATAAGGTTATTTAACCAGATCCATAAGTTCCAGTGGGCAATACTTGGCTGGTTCTGGTAACTATAGCGCCCCTGATAATCCGAGTGGTTATTGATCCAACCCGGGCGGAAACGCTCCATAAAGCCATAAGGACCAAAATCAAGAGTTGAGCCAGTAATATTAAGATTATCGGTATTCATCACCCCGTGGGCAAAACCAACCAGTTGCCACTTGGCGATCATGCTGGCAGTTCTTTTAATCACTTCTTCAGCAAACGCCAGTACAGGTAATTGTGTTTTCAGACAATCCGGATAATGCCACTCGATACATTTATATGTGAAATCTTTAAGTAACTCTGGAGCATACTGGTTAATCCACTCAAAATGTCCGAAGCGGATATGGCTATCAGCAGTTCGCAGTAGCATGGCACCTGGTTCCAATGTCTCGCGCTGTATATTCTGGGTGGAACTGGTGAAACCTACGGCATTGCTAGATGGTACACCCAAGGCATTAAGTGCATGACCAGCCAGATATTCGCGGATTACCGAACGCAATACTGCCCGGCCGTCACCCATGCGTGAATAGGGGGTAGGTCCTGCACCCTTAAGATGAAGATCAATCGTCTGGCCTTGTCGGTCAAGTACCTGTGCAATCAGCAGGCCGCGGCCATCTCCAAGTTGTCCGGCCCACTGCCCAAACTGATGTCCTGCATAGACCATGGCTAAGGGCGAACATTCCTGAAACGTTCTTTGTCCGCTGCAAATTTCAACCCAGTTTTGTTTTTCTTCTTCAGTCCATTGCAACTCTTCCGCCAGATGCAAGTTAAAGTGACCCGGCTTGGCACCTCGTAATGGTACAGGCTGTTGCTGATGATAAAGTCGGGAGTCGAGGGAAGAATATCTTGGATTAAACTGCATAAGGTACCAGACAAATAAAAATATAGATTTACTATAACAAATTTACTGTTCCTGCCTAGCACTAGTTAAGGCGTGATAAGAATTGGATACAAATACCTTAAAAACATAACTGCTTTAAAAGAAAAAAGGCTAAAACCCATTTCCGGTTTTAGCCTTTTTTAAAGTTTTAAAAATCAGGTGGTCTGTTTTTTCAGGCCACGCATAACTTCTTCTAACGATTTACGGTGATGAGCCAGACGCTCCTCTACCTGCTGGAATTCACCTTTTAGGCGGTTATCCATCTGGTGGATTTTTTCTGCTACAGCAGCTTTCTTGGCATGAAGCTCCTGTTCCTTGAGTTTAGCCCAGTCATTTAATGTATGAGTAAAAGCTTCGTATTCCTGAGCAAGCCGCTGTTTAACAGTACTAATATCTGTATTCACATCATGGCCGTAGATAGCAAGATCTTGTTCAGCATATTTAAACTTCATTGCCAGTTCAGCTTTCTTGATATTAAAGCTTGGTATGCGGCGCAGATTTTTAGCAAGTCCCAGTTTTGAACAGCTCCAGATGAGCCACTTGGTAGGGTCGTATTGCCACCACTTTACACCATTACGATAGTCGTACTGGAAAATGTGGTGATAGTTATGATAACCCTCACCCCAGGTAGCAATTGCCAGCCAGAAGTTATCACGTGCTGTATTTTCATCTGTATAGGGACGTTTGCCCCACATATGACAAAGAGAGTTAATAAAGAAAGTCACATGATGACTTAGAACCAGACGTAACAACCCACCCAGTAGAACTACTCCCCAGATATCACCTACAGCCCAGCCAATCCCGCCCAGAATTGCAACATGTACGGCGATTACCAGCGGTACATAGTACTTGTGCTGAAACATAACCAGTTTGTCATTCAAGAGGTCAGGTGCATTTTTATAGTTAGGTGCTGCAGCCGGATAGTCACGAATCATCCAGCCCAAGTGGGCATACCAGAAACCATTATTGATGGAATACGGATCTTCTTCTACATCATCAACATGACGATGATGGGTACGGTGGCCAGAAGCCCAGTATAAAATACTATTTTGTACTGCAAACGTTCCACCAATCATCAGGAGGATTTTTAAAGGCAGGGAGGCTTCATAGGCACGGTGCGCCCATAACCGATGGTAACCTGCAGTAATACTTAAGCTACTAAATGCTAACAAGAAAAATAAGCTGAGCCATGCACTTAAGCTAAAATCATGATGATACGCGTAAAGCGGAATCAGAACAGCGGCAGCAATGGGAGTCCCAAGTAGAGTAATACTGGCGGTCCAGTTAATTGGGGCTTTGGTTAGGGGAGGATTATTCATCTCCAGTAACGCTCCTACAAGCCTTTGCAACAAAGGCAAAAACGAAACAGCGCAGCTATTTTTTGACAAAAATAGCCATAAGACCCGCATCTTAACATGTGAGTACAGCTGTTCACTAGCATTATTGTACGCTTGTACACCTTAAACCGTAACAGAATGAATGTTTGTTTTTCACGCGTAAGTAGCAGAGTACAATATGAAGAAATATACTGATAAAGCGTTTAAAAAATATACCTTTTTGAATCTAAGGCTTAGCGTGTTTACAGGCAGTTTAATGTTCTTGATTGGGCTTGCAGGCTGCCAGTCATCACAACCTTCCACTTCTCTAGAATCCCGCACAGTCTCAAAACAGAAAGTAGTGACTCAAGCGTCATCTAAGCAGCTCAGCCGTGACGGTGTTCAGGATGTAAATTGGCGTATTGTCAAAATTAAAAGCCAGCCAGCCAAATTTTTCAATCAGGTACCTTTTATCCGTTTAAACTCTGTATCAAGAACCGTGACCGGACATACAGGGTGTAATACTGTCTTTGGGCGTTATGACATTAATACAACCCAGAAAACCCTGAACTTGACTGCTAAGGCAGGACATCAGAGTTGTGATCAGGCACTGGCACAGGAAGCTGATCTGGCTGATGCTCTAGAGCGGGTCAGCCGTTTCCAGCTGAATAATAAGCAGCTGTATTTGCAGGACCGGACTGGCCAGATTCTGATTCAGGCCGAGCAAAACTAGCTAACCGGTTTAAAGCTGACTCTGCATGGTTTTGGGAATGTCGGTAATAAGACCTTGTACCCCTGCATCACGCAGGGCTTTTGCCCGCTCAATACTGTTGACTGTCCAAACACTAATATTCAGTTGAGCTAAATGAGACAGTTGAATCATTTCAGGAGTAGCCAACTGGTCCATCCAGCCAATGTGCGAGCAGCCTAAATGATGGGCTTTTTCGATTGCCTTGCTTTTAATATCATCTTCTACCAGAAGGCCGCGTTTAAATCTGCTGCGTTGCTGCTGCAAGCTACTTAAGACTTTTTCATCAAAGCTGGTGATAGTAACCTGTTGCTCTAGACCCTGTAGCTGTTGTTCCAGGCTCAGTGTCAGTTTTTCTGCTTCTGGAAGTGTAGTAACTGGTTTAATCTCAACTTCAATATGCTCAAAGTCATTTAGCAGACTAAGCACCTGCTGTAATTTTGGCGTGTTTTCCGTTTTAGGCCAGTTGGCCCACTGATGCCGATGGTCATAACGTACCAGATCACTTTCAACACATTCATACAGGGGGTGAGGTAAGCCTGCGGTTCTCAGAAAGTTATCATCATGAATAACAGTAAGACAGTTATCCTTGAGCTGCCGTACATCAAACTCGACAGCACGAACTCCCAAATCACGTAAATACTGGAAGCCCCCTAGTGTATTTTCAGGAGCTTCACCACGGGCACCACGATGGCCAATAATTTTCATGAAACAACTCGAACGAGTTTTGAACTTAACTGAATATTATAAACCTAAATTGTGTCATTTATATTTTTTTGCCACAGAACCTCATTGCCACCCTCAGCCCGTTGCAAGGCACGTGAAGCTACGAACAACCAGTCCGATAAACGGTTCAGAAGTTGTAAGGACGTTGGTTGGATATTCTGGTCACGGCTATGTACAGACATCAGGGTGCGCTCGGCACGACGGCAAACAGCACGTGCCTGATGGGCATAACTACAGGCTAAAGTGCCTGCCGGTAAGATAAAGTCCTTTAACATCGGTAGATCTTCATTCATCCGGTCAATTTCCTTTTCAAGAAATTCCACTGAAACTTGTTGTAGCAGGTTGAAATTTGGAATACAGACTTCACCCCCTAAGTCGAACAGCCAGTGTTGAATTAAACTTAGAGATTTATCCCAGCAGCTTTTGTCTTTAATTGTACTCACTGCAATTTGTGCACGTAAGACGCCTATACATGCATTCAACTCATCCACATTCCCTAAAGCGTCTATACGCAGATCATCCTTGGCGACGCGTGAGCCATCTCCAAGGCCGGTAGTACCTGAGTCGCCTGTACGGGTATAAATTTTACTTAAACGGTGGCCCATAAGTTTTCCTTAAACTAAAAGCAATAAAAAAGGATAATGCCGGTCAGAACATTATCCATAAACTGCGCTGTTTTAAATATATTTTTTAGAGTTCAAATATTAATAACGGAATGTAACACCGGCTGATGCTAGGCGGCCGCCATTTACATAATAGTAGCCTTGGTCTTGATAAGCTGTTTTATAATCGACATCTCCAATATTTTGAATATTGGTAAACAGTTTAATATTCGGATTCATATTCCAGTAGGCATTAACATCTACTGTTGCATATCCTGGATTGCGGTAGTTGCTATTCCAGTCTTTCGATTTTGATTTTGCAACGAGCGAAGCACTGATGCCGTAAATTTTATTTTGCAGACCTGTTGTTAGGGTCAAACCTTGACGAGGACGGCGATTTAAATCCTGATGAGTCTCTTCGTTCTCAGGTTTGACATAGCTATAAGTTGCTTTTGCAAATAGATCTTCTTTCTGCCAACCAATATAAAATTCACCGCCTTGGTAAGTTGCTTTATTAATATTGGTTAATTTACCGAAGTTCACTGAACCTATAAGGTCTTCAACTTCAGTATAATAAGCAGATAAACCTGTTTTAAAACCTAATGGTAGATTTTGATCTATACCAATTTCATAAGATGTACTTTCTTCTGGTTTTAAATTTGGGTTGCCATTAAATGAGTTAAAGAGTTCATTAAGCGTTGGTGATTTGAAAGCAGTGCCAATATTAGTATAGATACTTGTTTTATCTAGAAGTTGGTAACGTGCAGCAAGCTGACCAACAGTATGCGAGCCGTATTTTTCATTATCTTCTATACGAACACCAACTTGAGTATTTAATTTACTACCATTAAATTGATGTTGTAGATAGTATCCTGTAGAGTCGACATTCTCATTATAAGGCGTTCCATAGGAGAGAATATCTCCGTCCAGTGAGCGGTGGGTAACGCCAGTTAAAAGTATTTGTTGCGGTAAAAAATTCCATTTACTATATAATTCTAGTTCTTGAGTTTTACTATGAACAAAGTCAGCAGAATCTTTTTGATTAACTTCATCTTTAAATTGAGATAAACGAGTATTTAATTCGAAGTTATCTGCTACATTTAAACGACTGCGTAAATTAATAATTTCATTTTCGAAGTCTTGTTTTAGTAATGCGCCATTAAATGTGTACGCATCATAAAGACTTGAACCTTCATTATGACTATAGTCAACAGAAATACCGTAATCTTTCTGCTTAACTCCAATCTTTGTACTAAAACCTTTTTGATCAAAGGATGCAGTGTCAGTCGTATCAGTTTTTTGGTTAGTTACTTTAGTTGCATCAGATTCTAAACGTTGTCCACGAATTTGAGCGTAAAAACCTTCCTCATATAAATCGGCACCAATAACTGCTTTATAAGTTTTATTTTCCCCAACTTCACCTGTTATAAAGGCACTATTTTTTTCTGGTATTTTTGATACAAGTTGAATAACACCACCAATTGCATCAGTACCGTATAAAACAGAGGCTGGTCCTTTTAGTACTTCAATCTGCTGAATATCTGTGGTATCAATAAATGCAAGACTTGCACTTCCTGAAGATGCATTATTTAGCCGAATTCCATCTCGTAATACAAGAGTATGGTCGGATTCTGTACCTCTTAGATAAATCTCTGCAAGTTGGCCATAACCTCCGCTTTGTACCATATTGATAGCAGCATCTGTCTGTAATAATTGTGGTAAAGATGCGATGGGTGACTGTTCAAGAACCTCAGGTTCAATAATCGTAATTCGAGCGGGAACTTCACTCGCTTTTTCAGCACTTTTTGACGCAGTCACTACAATTGGGTCAAGTTGAGCCGATATCGTTGTATCTTCAGCAAAAATGGCAGGAGAACACCCCATCGCAATAGCGATAGCCCCTACCAGACGGGTAGGTTGAAATAAAATAGACATGACTTTATGCTCCATACATTCACCCCCCGTGAATGATTGAGTTGACAGGCGCAACAAGCAGGTCTCCGGACTCAAATATAAATATTGCTTTGCAATATTGGCATATTCGCCTTCCCACACTTTATGCAGTGGCGTAAGTTAAAACTTAAATAATATGCGGTTCATTTTACCGTTGCGGGGGCAGTGTTGGATTTGCACCAACTTCCCTAAAGCTCTAAGCTAGACTTGTTGCAATCGCGCGCAGTATAAAGTTTGCCTGTCAATTAAACAATCCATATCAAGAATATTCAGGATGAACTTTACGCAAGCCAAAAAAATTGCATTACAATGAATGGCCCGTCATATTTATAGATGAACTATAAACCAGGCAGTCTAAGAGCCAGAATTGTATGCGTACCCGTGCTAAAATTTGTGGAATTACCCGAACTTCTGATATTCAGGCCGCTGTTGAGGCGGGTGCAGATGCTATCGGGCTGGTGTTTTATGCACCAAGCCCCCGATATGTCAATATCATACAGGCTAAAAATCTGATAAAACATATACCTGCTTATGTCCAGATTGTTGGACTATTTGTTAATGCTACTGCAAGTGATGTCTGTCAGGTACTGCATGACATTCCATTAGATGTGCTTCAGTTTCATGGTGATGAAACGCCTGAACAGTGCCAGAATATTGCAGAGCAGGCTAAACGGCGCTGGTATAAAGCAATTCAGGTCAAACCTGATCTGGATATATTGGCCCAGATCAGTCATTATCAGCAGGCAGGTGCAAGTGCTGTATTACTGGATGCCTGGCATCCTGTACTTAAAGGTGGTACAGGACACCAGTTTGACTGGTCAAAATTTCCTAAAATCGATGTACCTTTAATCCTGGCAGGCGGTTTAACGCCTGAAAATATTGAAGAAGCTATTCAGACTACCGGAGCATTTGCGGTAGATGTCAGCGGAGGCGTAGAGTCCGCAAAAGGTATTAAAGACCAGCAACTCATTGAACGATTTATGCAAGGAGTCCAACGTGGATCAGCAAAATAATGTGATTGACTACACCCGGTACCCGGATGCCCGTGGGCATTTTGGTATCCATGGCGGACGTTTTGTGTCAGAAACGCTGATGGCGGCTTTAGAAGATTTAGAAAATCTATATAACCGCATGAAAAATGATGAGCAGTTTCTGGCAGAATTCGACCGTGATCTTGCCTACTATGTAGGTCGTCCTAGTCCTTTATATTATGCTGAGCGATGGTCGAAAGAATTAGGTGGTGCGCAGATTTATCTGAAACGTGAAGACTTGAATCATACCGGCTCTCATAAGGTGAATAACACGATCGGACAGGCTCTGCTTGCCAAGCTTTCTGGTAAAAGACGGATTATTGCAGAAACTGGCGCCGGGCAGCATGGAGTAGCTACCGCTACGATTGCAGCACGTCTGGGAATGGAATGTATCGTTTATATGGGCGCAGAAGACGTTAAACGACAGGCCATGAACGTGTACCGTATGCGTTTGCTGGGTGCGACTGTAGTACCGGTAGAAAGTGGCTCTAAGACACTCAAAGATGCCATGAATGAAGCCATGCGTGACTGGGTTACCAATGTCGATTCTACTTATTATGTAATTGGTACAGTAGCGGGTCCGCATCCATATCCACAACTGGTTCGTGACTTTCAGTCGATTATTGGCCGTGAAGCCCGTCGTCAAATTCAGGAGCAGGCCGGACGTTTACCCGATGCACTGGTTGCCTGTGTAGGAGGCGGCTCTAATGCTATGGGACTATTTTATCCGTTTTTAAATGATGAAAATGTCCAGATGTATGGTGTAGAGGCCGCAGGACACGGTATCGAGACAGGCAAACATTCAGCACCATTGAATGCTGGTCATGTCGGTGTATTGCATGGTAACCGTACTTATTTGATGTCAGATGCACAGGGCCAGATTATTGAAACCCATTCTATTTCGGCAGGTCTGGATTATCCGGGAGTAGGGCCGGAACACAGTTTTCTAAAAGACATGAAACGTGTGAATTATGTGCCCATCAATGATACAGAAGCCTTACAAGGTTTTCGTGATTTGACCCAGATTGAAGGAATCATTCCTGCACTGGAAAGCTCACATGCTATGGCTTACGTTTCCAAGCTGGCACCGACCATGTCAAAAGACCAGATTATCATTGCAACCGTATCAGGACGTGGTGACAAAGACCTGATGACTGTTGCCCGTATTGACGGTGTAGAAATGGTTGAGATGTAATTCTCCATCTTTTCATACACCTAAAATAGCTCGTGCTGGATTAAACTCCAGCACGATTTTTTTATTTATCAGATCAATTAATGCTTTTATCAATTTTAGAATATTAAAAATATTTATAAGTAGAGTGGCTATTAATATAACTTGGTATTTCAATGATTGATTGCTAAAAATATAAGATCTTTTTCTGGTTGGCTCGATTTTATCAAGACAGGATAAAATTATGGCCAATACAGCTCATCTATAGATATTTTGACAGGAGTATCAATGCCTAGTCTATTTATTGTTATGCTTGGCGGACGACATGCACGTGCCAATACTGAAGTACATGATGTGGTGCTGGCAGTCGGGGATACACTTGAAGAAGTTTACCCCCAACTCAAGCAGTCGTGGTTTGGAGAACAGAAAGGCCTGCACATAGATGCATGGGCTAAAATCAATGGTATAACGTTTGAAGAAAAGAATTATCAGATCCATTTTACCCAAGCTCAGCCTCAGGCTTCTGAACAGAAACTCTATTTAATTAACCTTGGCGGTTACGATGCACAGGAATTTGGGGAACTGCATCGTTATGTACTGGTCGTAGCACAGAACCATATGATAGCCAAACAGCGGGGGAAGCAGTATTTTGCCAGACATTGGAAAAAACAGCATACAGACCGCGTATTAGATATTGATGACTGTATTGCGATTGATCAGGTTTATGGCCGTTACATACAATTGATAGAAGGTAATTTTTTTGGTAATTGTTGGGAAAATACCTATCTAACCATTTAATCAAAAAATTGGTAAAAGAAGTTCTGGATATTTTCTGGAAAAGCATAATTGACTGTTAAACCCAACTGTTTAATACTTGAACAGTGTTTTTTCTATATTGTTTTGAAATTTATGGAAGAGTCTCCTTAAACGGTTTAAATGAGCAAAAAAATAAAGGGAAATATAGAGAGTAAAATGATCTTAGTAGGCAGATTATAATTTTTAAAAAGCTTAAATAAGCTGATATAGCTTGGGTTTGGGTTTGGGTTTGGGTTTGGGTTTGGGAGCAGGGGAAATAAAATGGATTTGATTCAGGCAAATGGACAGCCGCATTATGGGCGATTTTCTCAATTGCCGAGTAGTATCAGCCTTGACCACTACGAGTACAAAACACCCTATGGGGAGGTCCTTCAAGGCTGGCGTAAAAAACTAAAATATAAAAAGTTTAAATTCTGTAGTATTCAGCATGAACATTATTCAATTGGTCTGGCAATTGTTGATATTGGCTGGGCCGGACATGCTTTTTTCTATATTTATGATCATGCAAATGAGCAGGTGCAGCAGTGGAATGCAATTCAGCCTTTTGGCTATAGAACCCATCTGGATGAACAACCACTTTACAATCAGAGTCATTTCTACAAATCACCCTTTGCAATTGAAATCCAGCATGCCAATGGGGTGCGTTATATCCGTATAACCAGACATGGCGAAATTAAATTAAGTGCACGAATGTTTTGTGCCGGTACCCAGCCCTTGAGTTTGTGTAGTCCAAATGGAATTAATGGGTGGACTTATACCCAGAAACTGACCACCTTGGCCGTAGAAGGTTATTTTGTTAATAAACAGAAACAGACCATTCAGTTTAATGAAACCAGTTTCGCTTCACTGGATGACACCTGTGGTTTTCTAAGACCGGAAACTGCCTGGTACTGGCTGTCATGCAATTTCTGGGATGCTAAAAAACGGCGGATTGGATTGAATCTGGCCTCTGGGGTGAATGAAAGCTTTGGTAATGAAAACTCGCTCTGGATTAATGGTGAGCTTTTTGCTTTAAGTGATGTATTATTTGAACCGATTGATGACAAAAGCTGGAGTATCCGCGCATTAGATCAGCGTTTAAATCTGGTGGTCCAGACCAGCTGGCGCCGTTATGAAAGTATTAACTTACGAATGGTAGGAAGCCAGTTTAGCCAATGGCAGGCAAAAATAAGTGGAACAATCCGGACTGAACAGGATGAAACTATAGAACTTCTATTTGAACATGGCTTATTAGAACAGCACTATGCAAAATGGTAATGTTCGCTTATTTATAGTGACTCAAAAATGAAAAGGCCAAGATGACTCAGCCTTTCCATTTTTTATATATAGCTTCAGTCTTGCGCTGCCTGCCAGAAAGCCTCTCCTGCCAGAACCGGATCACCCGTTTCTTCTAGTGTTTTTACCCATACATCATATTGCGCAATAATAGGATGCTGGCTGGGATGAAAGTCTTTTTTAAACCAGTCCCGGTACTGTTTGCCTATACGTGTTAATGTACCGTGACGGCCAAAAAACCAGGGTAAACCCCGAACATTCATCTGCAAGCGTTGCCAGGCAGAAAAGCCGTCATGCCTTAACATGACGTTGGCACGATAAAGAGTAAAACCAAACATCAGGCCGGTAGTCCACGCTAAAGTAAATTTACGGGTCATTTCTGGCACATTGGCGATGTCATGCATGACATCAAATGCAACATCACGATGTTCCATTTCTTCAATAGCATGCCAGGCAAACAGAGCACGGACATAGGGATGCGCATCTTTTAAAGTTGATTTGTATGCAAAAAAAGTCTCGGCCATTAACGCGGTGAGATGCTCGGCAGCAGCAGTCATGGCAATATTATATTCAGGAGAACGCTGCTCGAGTTCAAATTTGAAAATTCTGGTTAAACGCTGAATAAACTGGTCTACGGGCATACCCTGTGCTTTCATGAGCTGGTTCATCTGATCATGGGCAATTCCATGCTGTGCTTCCTGACGGATAAAATCAGCCACCCGGTTCTTCAGCTCAGGGTCAGTAATCTGATCACGAAACAGGCGTACACTCTGAATAAAATAACGCTCACCATCAGGAAAGGTCAGACTTAATGCATCAAACATACGGGTAATAAACGGATCACCGCCAAACCAGAAACGTGGTATTTCATTCAGTTTGAAATTCAGGTGAGAGCGCACCACCGGACGGGCTTGATACTGGACTACTGCATTCATATTATTTTACTTCATATAGCCATTTATACTGTTCAGTATGCCGGGCTTTATCGCTTTTGTTTTGACAGTTCTTGCCAATTTTTATACTTTTTACGACAGCAGGACAGTTAATGGATTAAGCTGCACATGTCAGTATTCAAAATATCAAATGGTTATTTTCATTTATGGAAAACCTGCTTGCAGAGCAAAAACCTGAACTGGTGCCAGCTGGACTTATCTGCTGAACAGCAGCAACAGCTTGAGCATATTTTAAGTCTGCCGATTGATACCCAGTCAGACATGCAGTTTTTTCTTGATTTGATTGAGGTAAGCCGGCAACAGTGGTCGCTTCCGAATCTGGTACTCGATATGGCCTACTGTATTAGTCCGGCAAATTTCGGTGTACTAGGCTATATGGCTTCCAATAGCGCTACCTTGGCACAGGCAATTCAATACGTGATGCGGTTTCATCGTTTAGTGATTGACAGTGAGCAGGTATTACCTCTGCATATTACCGAATATAAAAATAAAATCCGCCTCTATTGGCCTTTGGTTGATGAGCAGATGACGGTATTATGCGAACTGACTCTGGCTGCAATGGTACATTTGGCCCGTCAGATCATCCCTGAACAGCAGCTTTTTTTACAGGCTGTGGAGTTTGTCCATTTTCCAAAAGTTTCCTTACTGAATTACCAGAAGTTTTTTCAGTGTACGCTAAAGTTTCAGCAGCCTTATTATGCTATTACTTTTGCACGGGAAAGTTTAAATAGCCGGCCATATCAGGCAGATTCTACCCTTATACAGTTGCTGGTCAGGCAGGCAGAAGAAGCACTGGCCTCTAAAGCGACAGCGCAGGATCTTACCCAGCAAATTCACTGGATTGTAGGTGAATATCTGAAACAGCAGCAACGGGCACCTTTACTGGAGTGGATTGCAGACGAGTTGCATCTGTCTGTGCGAAGTCTACAGCGTGCCTTAAAAAAGCAGGATACTTCCTTTAAGGAAATTGTAGATCTGCAGACGATGAAGCGCTGTGAGCTATTACTGGTACAAAATGAAAGTCTAAACCGGATTGCTGAGCAACTGGGCTATTCAGACCAGTCAGCATTAGCACGCGCCTATAAACGGGTGAGAGGCTCTACACTGCTGGCATTTCGTAGAGCACAGCAATGAGACCATTTATATAATAACTGTTTACAATATAGGCTGATTCAGACTGTTTTCAGGCGTGGATAACGGAACAGGATGGAGAGGATGGCAAAAATTGCCAAGACCCAGCAGTAATAAATATGGCCAAGCAGCTCAACAGGCGACAGTTTGGCAATGGAGCAGGCCAATAGCAATTGAGCTCCATAAGGAATCAGACCCTGAACAACACAAGAAAAAATATCCATTAGAGCAGCCACACGTTTTGGATCAAGTCCATATTCTTTGCTGACTTCACGTGCCATGTCACCTGAAAGGATAATTGCTACGGTATTATTTGCCACAAACAGATTGGAGAAAACTACCAGAAAACTGACCCCCAGTTCACCGGCCCGTTCACGGCTAATCCTGAATAGACGCGTAACGCTATAGATCCGCTCAATCAGCCACTGCAGTCCGCCTTCCTTTTGCATGATGGCAGACAAACCGCCTAAAAACATAGACAGCAAGGCAACTTCAAACATGCCGACAAAACCGTCATATATTGCAGTGTTTAGCTTCAATAGATTAAATTCAGGCTGTACAAACAAACCGATAAGACCTGAAAGCAAAATTCCTGTACCTAAAGTAACCAAAACATGCAAACGGCTAAAAGCCAGCAAGAAAACAGCCAGATACGGTAAAATGAGCCATAAATTATAAGAAGTATGCTCAATGGTCTGGGAGTCATGCGTGGTTAGAATATAGATCATCAAAGTAATTACCGAAGCGGGGACGGCAATCCAGACATTCACCCGGAACTTATCGCGCAATTCAACATTCTGACTACGGGTAGCGGCAATTGTAGTATCTGAAATCATTGAAAGGTTATCACCGAACATTGCGCCACCTACCACTGCACCAATGGCGTAAACCACTTCAATATCGGTAACTTGGGCAAATCCAAAAGCAATGGGTGCACAGGCAGCAATTGTTCCCATTGAGGTGCCCATCGCCGTAGCGATAAAAGCTGAAATAATAAACAGCATGGGTAAAACAAAAGAAGGCGGAATAATAGAAAGTCCGAGCTGTACGGTTGCATCTACGCTGCCAATAGTACTGGAAACACTGGCAAAAGCTCCTGCAAACATAAACACCATGAACATGAGAATCAGGTTCGGATGACTGGCACCTTTTAGAAATTCTTCAATAGCTTCATTAATCTGGCCGCGATAGATCAGCAATGCAAGAATAATCGCTGGGAGGGCTGCAACAGGAGCTTTAACTTGATAAAAGGCAAATTCGGTTCCGATAATTGAATGGTAAATACCACTGCCTAAAAAGATGGCCAAAAATACAATAAGCGGAAGCAGTGCAAGCACGCGAGCCTGCACCTTGCTAGAAAGGTCGGAGGTCATAAAGTATAAGAGAGAATAAGAAAACCCTTATAGTATAAGGCAGGTTTCAATATTTCAGTAAATTTAAACAACCGTGCAGGAAAACTGCAAAATATAAAAAATAAAGGCTGTAAAAATTAGGTCTAACTCATTTAAGTTCATTTCAGACAGCCCAAAAATAGGAAGCTTTGATCATTGAGAAAAAAACGAAAATATTGATAAATGTAGACCTCGGGTTGTTCTGGAATAGATCGCCACAATGCGCTGCTTGCTTGCTCTATCTATTGAGTAAAAAATAGCGTTACAATGCAGCGTCTTGTATTTCTACAAAACCAAATTCTCAGTTTTCAATGATTCAAGGAATGCACAACCCTATGTCACGTTTAGCCACCCGTTTTGAGCAGCTTAAATCACAACAGCGTAAAGCTTTGGTTTCTTATGTGATGGCTGGTGATCCAGTACCGCATGTAACAGTCCCGCTGTTACATCGCATGGTGGAAGCAGGGGTAGACGTAATTGAACTCGGGTTGCCATTTTCAGATCCAATGGCAGATGGTCCAGTCATTGCTTTGGCTGCAGAGCGGGCACTGGCAGGCGGAACCAATACGCTAGATGCACTGAATATGGTAAAAGAATTCCGTGAGACAGATCAGGAAACACCGGTCGTACTTATGGGTTATCTGAATCCGGTCGAAGTAATTGGCTATGAGCAGTTTGTTTCAACAGCCAAAGCTTGTGGTGTAGATGGCATATTGCTAGTCGACTTGCCGCCTGAAGAATCTGATCGTCTGGTGACGATCCTGAAACAGCATGAGATGGATCAGATCTTCCTACTTGCTCCGACTTCAACCGACCAGCGTATTCAGCACGTAGTAAAACAGGCTAGTGGCTTTATTTACTATGTTTCGCTCAAAGGTGTAACTGGAGCTGCCAGTCTGGATGTCACTGCAGCTGCAGAACGTATCGAAAAAATCAAAAAAGCCACTGATGTTCCAGTCGGAGTAGGCTTTGGAATTAGCGATGCGGCTTCTGCAAAAGCAATGGGCAGTGTGGCAGATGCAGTAATTGTGGGAAGCGCTTTTGTAAAAACTTTTGCAACTTTGGCCCCAGAACAAGCCGTTGAGCAAACGGTCAATAAAGTCAAGGAGCTTCGAGCAGCGCTCGATGAATTAGTATGAATCAAGAAGTGAAACCAGGGAAAATCCTTAGTACACCAACACCATGGACGGAACGTTCAGTTCCGGGTATTGAGGTACCTGACGAACAGCAGGCTTTAAAAGCCACCTTTACCGAGCCAACTATTGAGTGCCCGGAATGTCATGCCCTGGTTACACGTACGGCTATGTCTTTTAATGCCTATGTTTGTCCACAATGTGATGAACATTTGCGTATGAAGGCCCGCGAACGCCTGACTTGGTTCCTGGATCAGGTCACAGCTGAACTTGGCCAGGAATTTACTGCTAAAGATCCATTACATTTCGTCGACAGTCGTCCTTATCCGGAGCGTATGCGTGAAGCACAGGATAAGACCGGTGAAAGTGAAGCTCTGATTGTCATGCAGGGTACGCTTAAAAATCTTCCGCTGGTGGCTTGTGCCTTTGAGTTTGATTTTATGGGCGGTTCCATGGGTACGGTTGTGGGCGACCGCTTTGTGCAGGCCGCTGAGCGAGCAATCGCACAACGTCAGCCGCTGATCTGTTTTGCAGCTTCAGGTGGTGCCCGTATGCAAGAAGGGATGTTGTCTCTTATGCAGATGGCTCGTACTTCTGCAGCGATCCAGCGACTTAAGGATGCAGGTTTACCTTATGTGGTGGTCTTGACTCATCCAGTATATGGTGGTGTTACTGCATCTCTAGCTATGCTGGGCGATGTACATATTGCTGAGCCTAAAGCCATGATTGGTTTTGCCGGTAAACGCGTTATTGAGCAAACTGTTCGAGAAAAGCTTGAAGAGCCGTTCCAGCGTGCTGAATACCTGCTTGATCATGGTGTAGTCGATCAGATTGTCCACCGTCATGCATTACGTGATACTGTATATCGCATTGTAGCTAAACTGATGAACTTGCCTTGAACAATGCTCCATATGCAACCGATACATTAAACACATGGCTCGATTATTGGAGCCATGTTCACGTTACAGGGATTGATTTAGGTCTTGAACGGGTCATCCCTGTTGCTGAAAAACTGGAAGTCACCCAACCTGTTGCCAAGGTATTTACTGTCGCTGGTACCAATGGCAAGGGATCAACCACCACCACTCTGGCCGCAATTCTCAACGCGCAGGGTTATAAGGTGGGTTTATATCAATCTCCTCATATTTACCGTTTTAATGAACGGGTCAAACTGGCTGGTCAGGAAGTTGATGACCAGACCCTGATCAATGCGTTTGTAGCTGTAGATCAGGCCCGCCGTGAATGTGGACTGAGCCTGTCTTTTTTTGAAGCCACTACACTGGCCGCTTTTGTAATCTTTAAGCAGCAGCAATGTGATGTCTGGGTACTAGAAGTCGGGTTAGGTGGACGCCTCGATGTGGTTAATGTGGTTGATCCGGATATTGCTGTCATTACCAATATTGGACTCGATCATACTGACTGGTTAGGTGATACTATTGAAAAAATTGCCTATGAAAAGGCCGGGATTATCCGTCCCGGTATTCCTGTAGTATTTGGTGGTTTACAGACTCTGCCTCAAGCCATCCAGACAAAAGCCGAAAGTTCGCAGGCAACGCTATATACCGCTAATCGGGATTATTTCTTTAAATATAGTGAAGATGGACAGTACTGGTTTTTTGCTTCATCGGGCCTGACCGTGAAATTGCCAGTCGGCTCACTGGCACTGGAAAATATTGCGCTGGCTGTTGCGGCAGTTCTGCTGAGTGGCCTTGATGTTACTCAGACTGCTATTGCTCAGGGCATTCAAAAAGCTCGCCTGCCGGGGCGTTTTGAAATACGTAAATTGCAGGATCGCACTATAATTTTAGATGCAGGACATAATCCTCATGGTGTAGAATTTTTGTTAAAGCAATTGCGAAAATTTCTAGAATACAATAAACAATACACGGAAATTATAACTGTCTTTTCAATGTTGGCAGATAAAGATATTGAAACCGTGGTGGATATACTCAAACCTGCTGTTTTAAGTTGGAATATTGCCCCGTTAACCGTACCGCGTGCAGCTTCTTTGGAGCAGCTTGGCTTTGCATTACAGGAAGAGACAGTTAAACAGTTCAGCAGTGTGCAAGAAGCATTTCACTCGGCAGTGGCCGAAGCTCAACAGCACCAGCTGATTTTGGTTTGCGGTTCGTTTCATACCTTAGAAGCGGTTTGGGAGTATCTGGAAGAATGTCAATGAATAGCAAACAGCGCTGGATGGGAGGCGTTGTTTTATTAGGTGGTGGTGTTTTATTGGCAGCATTACTCTTAAAGGGTAAAGAAGAAATTGACCAAAAACATGTTCAGATTCCCCCAACTGAACAAGTACAACAACAGCGTAAAAATCCTGCTAACCAAGATCTGGTTCAGCTACAACCTTTAGCTGTAGATGTCGAAACTGAAAAGCGTCTGCTTGAGGAGCAACGTCGCGCGCGTGAGAGAGCAGTTGCCGAACAGGAAGCACGTGCTGCAGAATTTTTACAAATGCAACAACAGGCCGAAGCAGAGGCTGCAAGAAAAGCTGCTGAGGAATATGCAACGTTAAATGCCTTGCGTAATGGAAATCAGGAAAGTTCAGATAATATTCCACCTGAACTGGTTGATGAGAAAGCTAAATCAGCGCCTAATACACAAAATAAACCACAGAATACTCTGAACGCACAGCAGTCAGAAGCTCAGAAAAAGGAAGCTCAGCGCAAGCAGGAAGCTGAGCGTCAGGTGGTTGAAAAAAAGCGCAGTGAGCTAGAGGCCAAACAAAAGGCTGAGGCAGAACGCAAAGCGGCAGCAGAGAAAAAGGCCCAAGAAGAGCAAAAACGTAAAGCAGCAGAGAAAAAAGCTGCCGAGGAAAAAAACTTAAAAGCTGAAGCTGAAAGGAAAAAATCTCAGGAAGAGGCCAAGAAAAAAGCCGAAGCTGAAAAAGCTCGTAAATTACTGGAGGAAGGAGATGATGACCGGCAGTGGATGGTCCAGGTGGCTCTGGCAGCTAATGAAGCTAATGCAGATGCCATTGTCTCCAAATTACGTGCTAAAGGCTATAAAGTTACCCGTAGCCCAACTTCTAAAGGAATCCGGATTATGGTCGGACCGGCTAAAGACCGGGACACGGCAGATGAAGCACGTAAAAAAATTGTTAATGATGCCAGCCTGAATATGAAATCTGCTTGGGTTATTGACTGGGTACCACTCGATAAACGCTAATCCTATTATTATTTTTGTTCTGGACTCTGCAGCTGTTGCCGGGTCCATTGAATATTTTCTGTACTAAAAAGTCGCTCTATATTTTTCCAGATAACATGGTAATCATAACCCCCATGCTTCATTTCAAGTAAAGCCTGCTCTGTGCTCCAGTTTTCAAATACAATACGGTACATTGCAATACTGGCACCAGTACGGTCTGAGCCGTGATAGCAATGAATCAGTACCTTCTGTCCAGAGTGTTGAGCTTGCTTTAGATATTGCATGATTCCCAGCAACTGTTCACGGTTCATTGCCCAAGTGCGAATGGGCAGATGTATGACTTGAATATTCTCTCCCTCTAAAATACTGCTATCCCGGTCGTGTGTACGCAGATTAATTACAGTCTTGATATTTTTCTGTTTTAATAAAGGCAATAAACCGGAACTGGGCTGTTCGCTACGGTAGACCCATGAACTGACCCGATAAAAATTATGTGCTGCTGAAAGCTGGTTCCCCCAGTGCTCAGGTCGCTGATGGTCGGGCAGGGCAGGAGCAGTCATGCATCCATTAAGTATCAACATGCTGCTGCATAGACCTGTGAAAATGTATCTGTTTTCTATCATCCTGCTCTTCTTTAAATTAAGTAGCCATTTATAACAAAAAAGCCTATCTGCAAGAGATAGGCCTAAGAGAATATAAACAGATTAAATTTAGTCTTTATCAGGTTGTGGAGTTAAGCGTAGATAAGGTTTAACCGCCTTATAACCCTTTGGAAAACGTTCTTTCAGTTCGGTTTCATCCTGAAGAGATGGAACAATCACAACATCTTCACCTTGTTGCCAGTTTGCTGGAGTGGCGACTTTGTGATTGTCGGTAAGTTGTAATGAATCTACAACGCGCAGGATTTCATTAAAATTACGACCAGTAGATGCAGGATAGGTAATAATCAAACGTACTTTTTTATTCGGATCGATAATGACCAGAGAGCGGACAGTTGTAGTTTCACTGGCATTCGGATGCAGGAAACCATAAAGTTCGGAAACCTTGCGATCCTGATCTGCAATAATCGGAAAATTTACTGTAGTGTTCTGGGTCTCATTAATGTCATTGATCCAGCCTTTATGTGATTCAACATCATCTACAGATAAAGCAATCGCTTTTACTCCGCGGCGTTCAAACTCGTCTTTAAGCTTTGCAGTATAGCCCAGTTCAGTGGTACAGACCGGAGTATAGTCGGCAGGATGTGAAAACAGAATTCCCCAGCTATCTCCAAGAAATTCATAAAAATCAATAATTCCTTCACTAGACTGCTGCTGGAAATTTGGTGCGGTATCGCCTAGGCGTAATGTCATGATTATTGCCTCTAATTCTGATTGGTAAGTATAGTCTTTATATAATATGGAACAGATCTTTAGTATTGAGAACCACTGTTTACATATTTTCTTATGAAAATTTTGTATATGAATATTTTAATTTTCATCAGTAATTCTGATGGAAAACTCTTTTCTGTGCTAGGTGAAACTGTTGTAAGTTTGCTAAATTAGCAGCATTTTCGTGCAGCGATATGAAAGCCATTCAACAATTTTTTTTACAGGTTTTGTGCAAAGCCCTTGTACTTGTAAATTCTGGCATCATAATAACGACTGAGAAAAAATTACCATTTGACAAGCAAGATTTAGAGAGTCTATTACATGTTGGCAAGTCTGATCGGAGGTATCTTCGGTACAAAAAATGAGCGCGAACTCAAGCGGATGCAGAAAATTGTCGAGAAGATCAATGCGCTCGAGCCGACCATATCTACCTTAAATGATGCAGACTTATCTGCAAAAACCCAAGAATTCAAACAACGTTATAATAAGGGTGAAACGTTAGATAACCTTCTGCCAGAGGCTTTTGCTGTCTGTCGTGAAGCTGCAAAGCGTGTAATGGGCATGCGTCATTATGATGTGCAGCTGATCGGTGGTATTACCCTGCATGAAGGCAAGATTGCCGAGATGCGTACCGGTGAGGGTAAGACCCTGATGGGAACACTGGCATGTTATCTTAATGCTATCAGCAGTCAGGGCGTGCATGTTATTACTGTCAATGACTATCTGGCACAGCGTGATGCTGAGTTAAACCGTCCTTTATTTGAGTTTCTCGGCTTGTCGATTGGTGTCATCTATTCGATGCAGAATCCGGTAGAGAAATCTGAAGCTTATAAAGCTGATATTACTTACGGAACCAACAACGAGTTTGGCTTTGACTATCTGCGTGACAACATGGTGTTCTCGCTGCAAGAGAAAAAACAGCGTGGTCTGGTGTATGCCATTATCGATGAAGTTGACTCAATTCTGATTGATGAAGCACGTACACCACTGATTATTTCTGGTCAGAGTGAAGACTCGTCACAGCTTTATGCAGCAATTAATACGATTCCACCAAAACTGCGTCCACAAAAAGAAGAAAAAGTGGCCGATGGCGGTCATTTTTGGATCGATGAAAAACAGCGCTCAGTAGAGATGACTGAAATTGGTTATGAAACGGTAGAGCAGGAACTAATCCAGATGGGCTTGCTGGCAGAAGGTGAAAGCCTTTACTCCGCAGCAAACCTGAACCTGGTACATCATATTACTGCTGCGATCCGTGCACATTACCTGTATCAGCGAAATGTACATTACATCATCAATGATGGTGAAGTAATTATTGTTGATGAGAATACTGGCCGTACCATGCCGGGACGCCGCTGGTCAGAAGGCCTGCATCAGGCAGTAGAAGCTAAAGAAGGCTTGGAGATTCAGCCGGAAAACCAGACACTGGCAACCACGACTTTCCAGAACTATTTCCGTCTGTATCAAAAACTTTCTGGTATGACCGGTACAGCTGATACTGAAGCTGCGGAGATGAAAGAAATTTATGGACTGGATGTGGTGATTATTCCAACTCACCGCCCAATGATCCGTAAAGATCTCAACGATTTAATCTATCTGAATCGTAATGGTAAATATAATGCCATTATCGGAGAGATCCGAAATATTCGTGAAGCTGGTGTAGCACCAATTCTGATCGGTACCGCTACCATTGAAGCCAGTGAAATTCTGTCTGAGAAATTAACGCAGGCAGGTATTCATCACGAAGTTCTAAACGCTAAGCAGCATGAGCGTGAAGCAGATATCATTGCGCAGGCGGGTTCACCAAATGCTGTTACCATTGCTACCAATATGGCAGGCCGTGGTACAGACATTTTGCTTGGTGGTAACTGGAAAGCTAAACTGGCAAAACTTGAAAACCCGACAGCAGAAGATGAAATACGGCTCAAAGCAGAGTGGGATCAGTACCATGAAATGGTACTAAATGCCGGCGGCCTGCATATTATTGGTTCCGAGCGTCACGAATCACGCCGTATTGATAACCAGCTGCGTGGTCGTGCCGGACGTCAGGGTGACCCGGGCGTGTCACGTTTTTATCTGTCACTAGAAGATGATCTGATGCGTATCTTTGCAGGTGACCGTGTAGTGGCAATGATGCGTGCTATGGGATTGCAGGAAGATGAAGCAATCGAGCATAAAATGGTATCGCGCTCTATTGAAAATGCGCAGCGCAAGGTAGAAGCACGTAACTTTGATATTCGTAAAAACCTGCTCAAATATGATGATGTTAACAATGAGCAGCGTAAGATTATTTATTCTCAGCGTGACGATATTCTCGCAGAAAATAGTCTGCAAGATTATATTGAAGAGATGCATCGCGATGTCATGCAGGGACTGATCGGTAATTTTGTACCACCTGAGTCGATTCATGATCAGTGGGATATTGATGGTCTAGAAAATGCATTGCGTACAGATTTAGGAATTGATCTGCCAATTCAGCAATGGCTGGAAGAAGACCGCCGACTGGATGAAGAAGGTCTGGTTGCACGAATTACGGATGAAGTCATTAACCGTTACCGGGCCCGCCGTGAACAGATGGGTGCTGAGTCGGCAGCAATGCTGGAGCGTCATTTCCTGCTCAGTTCACTAGACCGTCACTGGAAAGAGCATCTTGCGGCAATGGATTATCTGCGACAAGGTATTCACTTACGTGGTTATGCCCAGAAAAACCCTGAACAGGAATACAAGAAAGAAGCCTTTAATCTGTTTGTAAATATGTTGGGTACCATTAAAGCTGACGTGGTAACAGATCTGTCACGTGTACATGTGCCGACTGCTGAAGAGCTGGCAGAAATGGAAGCACAGCAACAGGCACAAGCGGAATCTATGCAGTTAAACTTCGCTCATGACGAAGTAGATGGCCTAACAGGTGAAGTAACTCATGAAGAGACTTCTTCTGTACCAGAGCGTTCACGTCCAACTCAGGGGAATATTACTCCGCCAGCAAGTCGTAATGCTCCTTGTCCGTGTGGTTCAGGCCTGAAGTATAAACAGTGTCATGGTAAAATCTAAATATTAGCACGTTAAGCTTAAAGCAGAACTTCGGTTCTGCTTTTTTACAAGGTGTTACATATTATGTATTCGATTGCAGATGCTGCATTTAAATGTTATTTACTTGCTCATGATGAGTTGAAAAACTGGAAAAATATGAAAAAAGTACTCAACCTTTTAGTGGCTGCTACGCTCGCTTTACCTGCTCTAGCTTTTGCCGAAACGGGTCAATTAAGTCAAGCTACCCCTGCGCAAGTACAAGCTGCCCAAGGAACAGCTACGGCTCAGGCTGAATTAAAAAATGATACCATTACCCTGATCAGCCCTCGTACTGGTATTCGCTATACCATGAAAGCTACTGAACGCCCGATTATTTTGAGAACAGCGGCTATTGCAGCAGTAAATAACGTTACAGTGAACCGCATTGTAGCGTCAAATCCTGCATTATCGGCTGCCAGTCAGGAACAGGCCAAACAGTCACTTCTAGGTACAGAAACAGCTCTTGCTTCAAATTAATTTTATGATTCACATATTAAAAGCCGGATTCTATTCGGCTTTTTTGTATGTATTTAATAAAGCTTAATATAAAAATCACCAATTCATTTAGAGTCTCTCGATTTTTAGAAAAATTTGCACTAAGCTGTTGTGTTTTCAATAACCATATCACTGGAAATTCAAAAATGACTGTGGGTGACGTATCAATGCCACAAATGCATGTGGTGCAAGGCGTAAAAATTGGTTCAACTGAAGCATATATACGTTATCCGAACCGACGAGATCTGGTTATTTTTGAATTTGCAGAAGGGTCAAATGTTGCGGGCGTATTTACCCAAAATGCTTTTTGTGCTGCGCCAGTGCATATCTCTAAAGCGCATCTTTTAAAAAGTAATGCCCGTTACCTGGTGATTAATACAGGTAATGCCAATGCCGGTACTGGTAAGCTGGGGATGCAAAATGCGCTAGAGACCTGTAACAAGCTTGCCGAATTAGCTGGGGTTCAGACATCTGAAGTGCTGCCCTTTTCTACAGGCGTCATTGGTGAGCAGTTACCAATGCAGCGTTTACTTACAGGCTTGCAGCCTGCACTTGATAGTTTGAAAGCAGATGCGTGGCTGGATGCAGCAAGTGGAATAATGACCACCGATACTACACCTAAAGGTGCATCGGAACAGTTCGAACTTGATGGCATTACCTACAGCATGACTGGTATTTCTAAAGGTGCAGGTATGATTCGGCCCAACATGGCGACTATGCTAGGGTTTATTGCCACTGATGTACCTATTAGTTGTGAGCTGGTACAGCATCTGTTGAAAACTACTGTGGAACAGTCCTTCAACCGCATTACTATTGATGGCGATACATCAACCAATGATTCATGTATTTTGGTGGCTACCGGTCAGGCTGGCGGAGCAGAAATTACCAGTCTGGAAGATGAGCGCTATCAAACTGTACTTGAGGTTTTAACCCGCATCATGAAACGGCTGGCCCAACTCATCATTCGTGATGGAGAAGGGGCAACCAAGTTTATGACTGTGGCGGTCGAAGGCGGGGCAGATACCCAAGAATGTTGTGACGTTGCCTATAGTATTGCTCATTCACCTTTGGTAAAAACGGCTTTCTTTGCATCTGATCCGAACTGGGGACGAATTCTGGCCGCGATTGGCTATGCAGGTGTTAAAAACCTGGAGGTAGAAAAAATTCAGGTTTGGCTGGATGATGTCCAGATTTGTAAGGATGGCGGAGCTGCTGCTGACTATACCGAAGAAGCCGGAGCAGAAGTGATGGCGCAACAGGAAATTACGATTCGTGTTGATTTAGGTCGCGGCGAGGCGAAAGATACGGTTTATACCTGCGATCTGTCTTATGATTATGTCAAGATTAATGCAGATTATCGTTCTTAATATCATGAATAAAAAAAGCCCTCCATGTGGGGGCTTTTTTCTAAAATAAAGGTTTTTATCAACTGTATATTTAATATGGTTGAGATGATGGATCAAATGCCAGCGAAAAGGCTAGCAGCAAAAACAGAGAAGGCATGGTTATGACTGATGCGACATTAATTGCCAATGAAGCAAAAAATATTGTGCAGGCGCATTTGGACCGTTTAGGGGAACCCAAAAGTACTTCCCTGACTGAACAAGTGAAACAGGATAAATTTGAACAGATCAGGGCCGAACTGAACAAGCGTGATGCTGTACTGGTGGCACATTATTATTGCGATCCTGAAGTTCAGGAACTGGCTGAAATGACGGGCGGCTGCGTATCCGATTCACTGGAAATGGCACGTTTTGGTCGTGATCATGCTGCTTCTACCTTGGTAGTAGCCGGTGTAAAATTTATGGGTGAGACAGCTAAAATTCTGTCACCAGAAAAAACTGTGCTCATGCCTACACTGGAAGCTACCTGTTCACTGGATCTAGGTTGCCCTGAAGATGCGTTTACGCGGTTTTGCGATGAACACCCTGACCATACTGTTGTGGTATATGCCAATACTTCAGCTGCGGTCAAAGCACGTGCTGACTGGGTAGTGACTTCAAGCTGTGCAGTTGAAATTATTGAGCATCTAGATAGCTTGGGTGAGAAAATCATCTGGGCACCTGATCAGCATCTTGGTCGTTATATCCAGAAGAAAACCGGTGCAAATATGTTGCTCTGGGATGGGGCTTGTATTGTTCATGAAGAGTTTCGCGCACGTGGTATTGCCACCTTGAAAGCTCTCTATCCAGATGCAGCCGTTCTGGTGCATCCTGAATCCCCTGAATCGGTGATTGAGGTGGCTGATGCAGTAGGAAGTACATCACAATTGATTCAGGCAGCAAGGTCTTTGCCACATACCCATCTGATTGTGGCAACAGATCGTGGTATCTTCTATAAAATGCAACAGGTCGTGCCTGACAAGATCCTGCTTGAGGCACCAACAGCAGGTGAAGGGGCAACCTGCCGTTCATGTGCACATTGTCCTTGGATGGCTATGAATGAACTCGATGGAATTTTGCAGGTTTTACAAAAAGCTGACCAGAAAATAGAGGTTGACCTTGCACTTGCGCAGCGTGCAAAGTTGCCTTTAGACCGTATGTTAGCCTTTAGTGCCAGCTTAAAGCGTTGAAAATGATTAAAAAATGTCTAAAGTGCCTGATAAATATACATTTGAGGTGTTTTTTAATATTTTTTTAAATATAGGTGTTGACGTGACCATGCGTCACGCCTAGAATGCACACCGTACCGCACAAAGTGCGATACAATAAAAGCTGAGATGAATCGGAGTATGGCGCAGCCTGGTAGCGCATCTGGTTTGGGACCAGAGGGTCGTAGGTTCGAATCCTACTGCTCCGACCAATTTAAATCGGCGAAGTATCGCATGATATTTTTATCATCGGTCATGCGCCTGTAGCTCAGTTGGATAGAGCATCCGCCTTCTAAGCGGATGGTCACAGGTTCGAATCCTGTCAGGCGCGCCATTTGGTAGCTTGGTATTTAGAATCAAAGATGTTATGGTGGATGTAGCTCAGTTGGTAGAGCCCTGGATTGTGATTCCAGTTGTCGCGGGTTCGAATCCCGTCATTCACCCCATACTCGGAGTATGGCGCAGCCTGG